>JBBQLA010000664.1:0-1502 GCA_038327485.1 Acidimicrobiales bacterium | reverse complement strand
GGCGCTTCCACCGGACCGGCTCCATCTCGGCGCGATCCTGATAGCTCACCGACAGTCGATCGACGTAGTCGAGGTACAACCGCCACGGTCCCAGGAGATCAGGGTCAAAGCACCGGGTGGTCACGCAAATGACCACGACAGGGGCCAGTTCGTCGAGGCGCTTTCGAACCGAAGATGGTGACCATGCCAGCGTCTCGGGCACCGTGATCGAGCAGAGGACTCGCGGAACTCGCCGGAGCACTTCCCTCGCGCACGAGGGAAACTCGGCGACGAGGTGCAGTTCGACGGTCTCATAACCCGCTGCAGTCACCACCTCCGCCAGGCTTTCGAGCCGCCGGCGAGCGCCGGTGGCAGTGGGTCGACCCAGATCGAGGAGCACAACGCGGTGAGTGGTTTCGCTCATGATGCTGGTCCCACCCTCACCGATCGGCGCTCGCCGGCCATCACGATGCTGACGATCGCAGCGCCGAGCAGCAGGTTCGCGCCCAGCGTTGCCACAGCTGCTCCCGTCATCGAGAAGCGGGGGATCAGGATCAGGTTGGCGATCACGTTGACCGCCGCCGCAGCCACCAAAACGGTGGCATAGCGACGATCGCTCTCGGTGGCGAGGAAGAGATGGTGAAACGGTGCCACGGCCGTGGCCACGGCCGTGGCGACCAGCAGGATGACCACGGGTCGACGCCCCGATTCGAACGCGGAGCCGAAGATGGTTGGAACCAACCGGTAGATGACTGGAGTGATCGCGAGCAGGCAGGCCGATCCGGTCAGGCTGACGCGCATCGACGCCCGGCGGAGCTCGCGGAATCTGGGCCGGTCGCGTGCGGCTTCCGCGGCCAAGGGAAGGAGCGCTCCCGCCAGGATCGCCACAGCGGCCAACCACCCGTTGGGAATTCGGTAGACCGCGGCGTAGATGCCGGCGGCAGTTGTTGACGCCATGATGCCGAGCAGAATGGTGTCGGCGGACGAAAGGACCTGGTTGGCCATCACCGCGATCAGCATCCATCCGTCGAGTGGAACCGCTGTCGCCACGGTGTCGCTCGGCGGGAGTCGATTGAGCGCGACCGACATCACGGCTGCAGCGGCGTAAGCAATCGAGGGAGCGACGGCCGCGGTCGACGCGGATGACCAGATCGCTGCGCCGGCGAGTAACACCAGTCCCTGGGTCAGGGTCGGCAGCGCCGATCGGGCGCCGCGACGGTGGCCCAACGAGACCCAGTCGCGAGAGAGCCCGAGCATCACGATGATCGAGACCAGCGGCGCCATCGTGGCGTTGCCCGATGCAATGCAGCCGACCACGAACAGAACCCCGAGCCCCGCAGCGAGCTGGGCTCGGCGCCTGATCAGCGCCCGGGTGACCGATCGGTCGACGTCGTCGCGGACCACGTCACGCGGGCCCCTCACCGACGCTCCCCAATCCGCCACCAGTCCGGCGTAGCGAGCCACGAGGAACGCCACCGACAGCGCCCCGAATCGGCTCGCCCCCACGCCGCGAGCCACGATCA
>JBBQLA010000663.1:0-1504 GCA_038327485.1 Acidimicrobiales bacterium | reverse complement strand
CCTGGCCCCCAGCCACGCCCCGACAGGCCGCACGAGCCCGCGATCCACCTTTCCGCACGCTTTCCGCGCCGCGAGGGCGGCCCGCGGAACCGACGCCTAAAAGGACGAAAACCCCCGGGCTAGCGGGGGTTTCCGAGGTGGACCTCGCAGGGCAGCTTTCGAACCTCTCGCTGCCCTAGTCGGTGACCTAGCCGGGCGGCTTAACAACCTCTCAGAGCTGTTGCCGGCCCTGTTCGCCGACACAGTGGCGATGGGCCGTGGTCGGTATTAGATGAGTTTGTCGAGGGTGATGGGCAGGTCGCGGATCCGCTTGCCGGTTGCGTGGAAGACGGCGTTAGCGATCGCCGCGGCGACGCCGGTCTTGCCGACCTCGCCCAGGCCGAGGATTCCCAGTGGCATGGTCTTGTCGGGCTCGTCGAGCCAGCTGACGTCGATCGGCGGGATGTCGGCGTGGACGGGCACGTAGTAGGAGTCGAGGCCGGCGCTCATCGTGCGGCCGTTGCGCGGGTCGATCAGGGACTGTTCCGACAGCGCCATGCCGATGCCCATCACGATCGAGCCGCGCAGCTGGCTGGCGGCGGTCTTCGGGTTGATGACCTTGCCGACGTCGAACACGCCCACCCAGCGCGAGATCCTCACCTCCCCGGTGTCGCTGTCCACGCGCACCTCGCAGAACTGTGCCCCGCGTGCGGCCTTGGACCACCGTTGGTCGCGCAGGTACCCCGACAGGAATCGGGTCTGTAGGGCCAGCTTGCCGAGCCGGGTGCCGGAGCCGACGGTGGCCTCGATGGAAGGCAGTTCGGCTGCGGCCAACGTCGTCGCGTGGCTTTCGCCGACGGTGCCGGTGCGGCGGGCGAGACTCCGCAGCTTCTGATTCAGCTCGTCGCAGGCGGCCAGAACACTGGTGGCGACGCTGGCGGTCTGTGTGGACTGTCCCGCCAGTGGTCCGGCCGGGAGGTTCGAGTCGCCGTATTCGACTCGTACGGCCTCGAAAGGGACGCCGAGTGCGTCCGCGGCGATCTGCCCCTGCACGGTTGCCGCCCCGACGCCCAGCTCGTGGAACGCGCACTGCACCAGCACGCCACCGTCGGCCGCGAGGCGCACGGCGACGTTGGCGGCCACCCGCAGTGAGGTGTGGAAGGCGGTTGCGACGCCCAGGCCGACCAGCCAGCGGCCGTCGCGCATCGAGCCCGGTTCCGGCGTCCGCTCCGACCAGCCGAACCGCTCCGCCCCGAGCGCGAAGGCCTCGCGCAGCATCCGCTGCGAGAATCGCTTGCCTTTGAGCGGTTCGGCGTCGGGTTCGTTGCGCATCCGCAACTCGATCGGGTCCATCCCCAGCTTGTAGGCGAGCTCGTCCATCGCCGACTCCAGGGCGAACACGCCGATGGCTTCGCCCGGTGCGCGCAACCAACTGTTCGGGAGCAGATCCAGCTCGACGACGTTCTGCTGTGTCAGCAGGTTCGGCACACCGTAGAGGCTCCGCGCGGGCGAGGTCGTCTGTTCC
>JBBQLA010000662.1:0-1513 GCA_038327485.1 Acidimicrobiales bacterium | reverse complement strand
TGGTGGCGAGTCCGGCGCGCTCACGGTGACGCGCAGCTCGACAGCGCAGGTTCGCATCGGTGAGTTGCAGGTACTCGTGTCCTGATCTTGCATGCAACGAAGTCTCGGAGGAGCGCAATGACGACGGCGACCAACGGATCGGGATCGCCCCATACTGCTGCGCCCCCGGCTGCGGTTTCGGAGCGTCCGATGCCTGTGGCTCCCCGAGTCGCCCCGCCGAAGGGCCGGCGTCGGCCAGGACTTCTGGCGCTTGGGATCGCGCTCGTCGCCGTGGGGGCGCTCGCGGCCGTGTGGCTTGTCAACTCCGCATCGCAGCGACTACCGGTCGTGGCGGTCGTCCGCGACGTGCCCTACGGATCTGTGCTCACGGATGCCGACCTCGGAACAGCCAACGTCTCGGTCGACGCAACGGTCCAGACCATCCCTGCCTCGGAGAGCAGGAGCATCGTGGGCAGCGTGGCCGCGACCGATCTGATCGCGGGCACCGTGCTCGTACGTGGGCAGCTCACGACCGTCGCGCCACCGGGGACCGGCCAGGTGCTGGTCCCGGTCGCTGTTCCGGCGAGTCGCATGCCTGCGGGTGGGTTGCAAGCGGGAGACCACCTGCTCGTCGTCGACACACCGAACCCTGACGCAGGGCCGTCGGGCGTTCCGCCCTCCACGATCCCGGCGACCGTCGTACGGCTGGGAGCAATCGATGTGAACGGTGTCACCGTCGTCGATGTCACGGTGGCGACCGGTGACGGGCCGGCGCTGGCGGCACTGACGGCGTCGGGTCGGATTGCGTTGGTCGTTCAGCCGAAGGGCGGCTGATATGACCGTCATCGCGCTCACATCTGCCAAGGGCTCCCCGGGCGTAACCACTACGGCACTGGCTCTGGCATGGGTTTGGCCGGAAGTCGTGCCGGGGAGGCGTGTGTTGGTCGTCGACGCAGACATGGCGGGCGGCGACATTGCCTCCGGCTATCTGGGGGGTGCGGTGTCTGCCATGGACGGATTGTTAGGTCTGGCCGGCGACAAGACTGTTGATCGCGCGGCGGCCCTGTGGGAACGCGTCATCGCACTCGACGATGAGGGGACCCGCCTGCTGCTCACCGGGATCAGTGAACCGGGACACGCTCGTTCTCTCGTCGGGATCTGGTCGAGCCTGGCCGAAGTGTTCACTCAGCTCGACGATGAGGATCCGCCAGTCGATGTTCTCCTGGACCTTGGCCGCCTTGGCGCTGCCCACGAGGCGACAGTCCTGCGTGAACGCGCCGACTTGGTCCTTCTCGTGCTCCGCTCGTCGCTCGTCTCCACCGCCTCCGCCCGGTCGGCGGCAAGGCGCCTGCGCGGGGAGCGAGGTGTTGCGGACGGGCCTGCGCTGAGTCTGGGATGCCTTCTTGTCGGGGAGGGTCAGCCGTACAACGCCTCGGAGATCTCCGAAGGCGTCGGACTCCCGGTCACGACGACGCTCGCGTGGGACCAATCCGCCGCCGCGGTGCTCTCGACCGGGGCCCCCGCCAGCTGGAGA
>JBBQLA010000661.1:0-1516 GCA_038327485.1 Acidimicrobiales bacterium | reverse complement strand
TCCCCGTCGGCCGGGACGGTGTGCTCGACTTGTCGTTCGCGGCCGAACGGATCGACGCGTCGGTCGGCGTGGTCGCGGTGATGGCCGTGAACAACGAGGTCGGCACGATCCAACCGATCACGGAGCTGGCCGCCATCGTGCGGTCGAACGCCCCCGATGCCGTGCTCGTGGTCGACGCAGTCCAGGCCATGTCGTGGGTCGATGTGCGACCACTCACTCGTGTCGCCGACCTCGTGGCGCTCTCGGCCCACAAGTTCGGCGGGCCCAAGGGGACGGGGTGCCTGGTGGTGCGCGAGGGCGTCGTCATCGAGCCACTCATCCATGGTGGCGGGCAGGATCGCGACCGACGCAGTGGCACGCAGAACGTCGCCGGCATCGCGGCTATGGCGGAAGCCGCGGTCGTCACGGACACTCGTCGTGGCGTCACGGTCGAGCGGGTCGGCCCGATGCGCGATCGGCTGCTCGCCGGGCTGTGCGCGGCGATCCCGTCGGCCGTCGTCACCACCGTCGGACCGCGAACCGCAGGGAGCGCCCACCTCTGCATCGACGGCATCGAGAGCGAGGAACTGTTGATCTTGCTGGATCGCGAGGGTGTGAGCGCGTCGGCCGGTTCGGCGTGCGCAAGCGGTGCACTGCACGTGTCGCCGGTGCTGTTGGCCATGGGGGTTCCGAAGGAACGTGCGCTCGGTTCGCTGCGCCTCACGCTCGGCGCATCGTCGACGGATGCGGAGGTCGACCTCGTGCTCGAGGTGCTGCCGCGCGCGGTGCAGAGGCTGCGGACGTGAGGGTGCTCGTCGCCATGTCCGGCGGGGTCGATTCGTCGGTCGCCGCCGCGCTCATGATCGAGCAGGGCCACGATGTGGCCGGCGCCACGCTGAAGCTCTGGGGAGGCGACAGCGACTCGGGCTGCTGTTCTGTCGCCGACGTCGATGACGCCCGCCGTGTCGCGCAGCAGCTCGGCATCGATCACTACGTCTTCAACTTCGGCGACGACTTCGACCGCCACGTCGTCGAGCCGTACGTGCGGTCGCATCAGGAGCTCACGACACCGAACCCGTGCGTCGAGTGCAACCGCCACATCAAGTTCGACCGGCTCCTGCGGCGCGCCGATGCGCTCGGCTTCGATGCCATCGCCACTGGGCATCACGTCCGCCTGGTCACGCTCGACGGTCATGTCGCGCTGGGTCGGGCGGTCGATCGCGCGAAGGACCAGAGCTACGTCGTTCACATGCTCGGCGAGGACGTGCTGCGCCGCTGCCTGTTCCCGGTGGGCTTGCTGTCCAAGGCGGAGGTGCGGGCCCGGGCGGCAGCCCTCGGGCTCCGGACGGCCGACAAGCCGGAGAGCATGGACGTGTGCTTCGTGGCCAAGACCGGCGGTGGCCGCCGCACGTTCCTCGGCGATCGGATCCCGTTGCGCCCGGCACGCGTGGTCGACCGCAGCGGCGCTGTGGTCGGTTCGGTCGAGGCGATCGAGCTCGTCACCATCGGCCAGCGCAAGGGCCTCGGCGGGCTCGGC
>JBBQLA010000660.1:0-1529 GCA_038327485.1 Acidimicrobiales bacterium | reverse complement strand
GCCCCGCGGGTGATCAGCAGTTGCTTGCCGATCTCGACGATGTCGATGAGCTTGGTGGGATCGGAATCGAGGTCCACCATGTTCCCGGCCTCCTTGGCCGCCTGGGTCCCGGTGTTCATGGCCACTCCCACGTCGGCCTGGGCGAGCGCTGGAGCATCGTTGGTGCCGTCGCCGGTCATCGCCACCAGGCGGGCACCGGACTGCTCTGCTTTGATGAGCTCCATCTTGTCTTCGGGCGTGGCTTCGGCCAGGAAGTCGTCGACGCCGGCCTCGGCAGCAATCACCCGTGCGGTGATGGGGTTGTCGCCGGTGATCATGACGGTCTTGATGCCCATGATCCGCAGCTGCGCGAATCGCTCGGCGATGCCCGGCTTTACAATGTCTTTGAGGTAGATCACCCCGAGCACTCGTGGCCCGGTTGGGCTGGTCTCGGCGACCACCAGGGGCGTGCCCCCGAGTTCGGAGATGCCTCGAACGATGTCGTCGATGTCGGTCGAAACTGACCCGCCCTGGGCCTCGACCCAGGCCTTGACCGAATCGCCAGCGCCCTTGCGGATCGACACACCGTCGTGGTCAATGCCCGACATACGGGTCTGGGCGGTGAAGGCCACCAGCTCGGCGCCTGAGGTGTCCGGCGCGACGAGGCCGTAGGGCCCTTCTGCCAACACGACGATGGAGCGACCCTCCGGCGTCTCATCGGCCAGCGACGACACCAGTGCGGCCTGCGCCAATTCCACCTCCGTCACACCGGTCACCGGTCGGAACTCGGCGGCTTGGCGGTTGCCGAACGTGATGGTGCCGGTCTTGTCCATGAGCAACGTGGCGACATCGCCCGCAGCTTCGACCGCACGACCCGACATGGCCAGCACGTTGCGACGCACCAATCGGTCCATTCCGGCGATACCGATCGAGGACAACAATCCGCCGATGGTGGTGGGGATCAGACACACGAGCAACGCCACCAGCACGACGACCGACTGCGCAGCATTCGAGTACGTCGCGAAGAACTGCAGGGTCACGGTCGCCAGCAGAAAGATGATCGTGAGGCCCGCCAGCAAGATGTTGAGGGCGATCTCATTCGGCGTCTTCTGACGTTCGGACCCTTCAACGAGGGCGATCATGCGATCGACGAAGGTCTCGCCGGCGCGAGCCGTGATCTTGACCAGGATCTCGTCCGAGAGCACTCGTGTGCCGCCCGTGACGGCCGAACGGTCGCCGCCTGACTCACGAATCACCGGAGCGGACTCACCGGTGATCGCGGACTCGTCGACCGTAGCGATGCCTTCGACCACTTCGCCGTCGGAGGGAATGATCTCGCCGGCGGTCACGACCACGACATCGCCGAGGGCGAGCGCAGACGAACTGACCTCGACGATGGTGCCGTCGTCGAGGCGCTTGCGGGCGCTCGTCTCGGCGCGGGTTTTGCGGAGTGTGTCCGCCTGCGCCTTGCCCCGCCCTTCGGCGACGGCTTCGGCAAAGTTGGCGAACAACACCGTGAACCACAGGAAGAGAGCGGTGATGCCGGCAAA
>JBBQLA010000659.1:0-1541 GCA_038327485.1 Acidimicrobiales bacterium | reverse complement strand
CACCCCGAGTCGGCGGCGGTTCGGCACCTGATCCCCGGCGGACTCGTCGCCGCGCTGGTGCTCGCCGCGGTGGTGTTGCCGTTCCGTCCGAGGTGGGCCACCGCGCTCGTCGCGCCGTATGTCGCCGTGATCGCGGCGGCGACGGTGACGACGGCAGCGGCCCTCGACAGCTCTCAGTCCCGACGCCTGCTGCCCGCTGCGTTCTCGTCCATGCACGTCGGCTACGGCCTCGGATTCTGGGAGTCGATGCTCGGAGTGCTGATCCGCAGAGGTCGACCCCGCCGTGGGACGGTCGCGAGCGCAGTGGTCTGACGCTTGGGAGCAGACACCAAACTCGCTACGGTGGGGAGCCACGCCAGTCGCGGGTAGTTCAATTGGCAGAACTCCGGACTTTGAATCCGGCGGTTGCAGGTTCGAACCCTGCCCCGCGAACTACTCGACACCGAAGTTGGGGATGTTGTGAGCACCACCGAGTCAACCCGTCCGCTGTCCGCCATCGTGCTCGCTGCCGGTGAGGGATCCCGGATGAAGTCCGAGCGGCCCAAGCCGTTGCACCGGCTGTGCGGCAAGCCGATGATCATGTACGTCCTCGACGCGCTGGGCACCTGTGGCGCGGACCGGGCCGCGGTCGTGGTCGGTCACAAGGCCGATTGGGTGACGAAGAAGATCGGCGAGGCGTCGATCGAGCTCCGCCTCGAGTTCGTCGAGCAGTCGGTGCAGCGCGGTACGGGTGATGCCACGATCATCGGGTTGACCGGTCTTCCCGACGACCCCGACGAGAGCGACGTGCTCGTGCTGCCCGGCGACGCGCCCCTGCTGCGGGCCGAGACGATCGCCGAGTTGGTGCGGGTGCACCGCGAGACCGACGTCGCGGCAACGGTGCTCACCGCCGTCATGGACGATCCCACGGGGTACGGCCGGGTGGTGCGGGGCAAGGACGGTCACGTCGTGCGCATCGTCGAACAGGGCGATGCCGAACCGCACGAGCTCGAGATCACCGAGATCAACACCTCGATCTACTGCTTCAAGCGGTCGTTGCTCTCACCGGCGCTCCGTCGTCTCCAGCCCGACAACGCGCAGGGCGAGTACTACCTGACCGACGTGATCTCCGTGCTTGCCTCCGCCGGGCACGCAGTCGACTCGCTCGTCGCGCCGTCTGCGGTCGAGGTCGGCGGGGTCAACGATCGGGTGCAGCTGTCCAACGCCGAGGCCGAGCTGCGCCGTCGCACCAGCTAGCGACTGCTGCGTTCGGGCGTGACCATGGTCGATCCGGTCAACACCTAGCTCGACACCACCGTCGAAGTCGTCCGCGACGTGACGCTCTTCCCCGGTGTGATCCTGCAGGGCACCACCCGCATCGGCGATGGGACCGAGATCGGACCGAACACGCGGCTCCTCGACTGCGTGGTCGGATCGGGCTGCGTGATCGAAGAGACGACGGCGCGCCTCGCGACGATCGGTGACGGTGCGGTCGTGGGCCCCTACGCCGTCCTGCATGCGGGGAGCGAGGTCCCGGCGGACCATCGCACCGGACCGTTCTA
>JBBQLA010000658.1:0-1542 GCA_038327485.1 Acidimicrobiales bacterium | reverse complement strand
GGGCCAACTCCGAGAAGCAGTCGTCGCCGCGCGGGCACTTCGACGCGCCGGGACATTCACGAGGCCCGATGCTCACCGCCGACCACACTGCGGCGCGTGGTTCGATCGGCAACTCGGCCCGGTCGCCGCTCACGGTGGTCTCGGCCCACTCCCGGATGGTGGCGAGATCGGCCGCGTGGTGGCGCTCGGTCCCGGCGAGGGATGGCTGGTTGGGGTCGTCGAGTTCGTCGAGACGCTGGCGACACAGGTAGTTGGAGCGACCCTTGAGTACCGCCCACGTGAGTTTGCGGCCGAGGTGCTCCGCCACGTGGGGGAGTTCCTTGTCGGCCAGTTGGTCCTGCAGCGCCTTGGTGGCGGTGGCGATCACGGTGCGACGACCGAGCCCGGTCACCGCAGCCAGATACGCCAACGACTTGCCGGTCCCGGTGCCCGCAGCGACCACGAGATTGCGATCCTCGCCGATGGCCGAGGCGATTTCTGAGCACATCACGTGCTGCCCGGGGCGGTCCTCGCCGCCCCCGCCGAGCGCGGCGGTGAGACGATCGAGTACCTCAGTCGCCCGCTTGATTCCTGCCTCGCCCATGACGGCCAACTATGGCCGAAGTCGTGATCCCCAGCGGGTACCGTGCGGCAGTGGAGACCCCGGCCCTCGATCCGTCGCGTCTGCCTCGTCACGTGGCGATCGTGATGGACGGGAACGGCCGTTGGGCCCAGCGTCGCGGCCGGCCCCGCACCGAGGGCCACGCCGCGGGTGAGGAAGCCCTGATGGACACCATCTGGGGTGCACAGGAGCTCGGTCTCCGCTACCTCACCGTGTACGCCTTCAGCACCGAGAACTGGAAGCGACCCGTCGATGAGGTCCGCTATCTCATGGGGTTCAACGAGCGGTTGTTGCTCGGTCGACGTGACGAGATCCATGCTCGCAACATCAAGATGCAGTTCCTCGGCCGCAGCGACTGGCGGGTTCCCAAGCGCATCGTCAAGCGAATCAACGAGACCGTCGAGTTGACCAAGAACAACACTGGGCTCGTCGTGTCGATGGCGTTCAACTACGGGGGACGCGCCGAGCTGATCGACGCAGTGCGCGCCATCGTGGCCGAGGGGATTCCGGCGGCCAAGATCAACGAGAAGACCATCGCCGCGCATCTGTACGACCCGTCGATGCCTGATCCCGAGATGGTCATTCGCACCTCTGGTGAACAGCGCACGTCGAACTTCCTGATGTGGGAGACGGCCTACAGCGAGTACGTCTTCACCGATGTGCTGTGGCCGGACTTCCGTCGTGAGGAACTGTCGCGTTGCATCGCCGAATACCAGGATCGCGACCGCCGTTTCGGTGGCCTCAGCGAATGATCGAATGAGCCTCTATCGCGACACCGGAATCGTCCTGCGCACATACAAGCTGGGCGAGGCCGATCGCATCGTCGTGATCCTCGGTCGCGAGCGGGGCAAGATCCGCGCCGTGGCCAAGGGGGTTCGCAAGACTCGTTCCAAGTTCGGCGCCCGTCTGGAGCCGACGAGTCACGTGAACCTCCAGATGTA
>JBBQLA010000657.1:0-1550 GCA_038327485.1 Acidimicrobiales bacterium | reverse complement strand
ACACCACGCCTTCCTCGCATCGCACGCCGCGACGAAGATCCGACGACGTGCCGACCACAGTGCCTCGCAGCTTGACCGCTTCGCCGAGATAGGCGTTCTCGCCGACCACGGTGCGGGCCAGCTCGGAATCGCGGCCGAGTCGCACCCCGGCACCGAGGACCACATACTCCCCCAGCTGAGCGCCGGCGTCGACGAAACAGTTGTCGCCGATGATGGCGGGCCCGGTGATCTTGGCGTCGGGGTGGATGTCGGTGCCCTCACCGACCCACACACCATCTGACACCTGGAACCCAGGGATGGTGACCCGAACCTTGCCGTCGAGGATGTCCTGGTGCGCGTTGACGTACGCGTCGAGGGTGCCCACGTCTTCCCAGTACCCGTCGGACTGCGCGCCGTACATCGGTTCACCGGCGTCAAGCAGCTTGGGGAAGACGTCGCTGGAGAAATCGACCTGGGTGTCGGGATCGATCCACTCGAAAATCGCCGGTTCGAGGACGTAGATGCCGGTGTTGATGGTGTCGGTGAACACCTCGCCCCATGTGGGCTTCTCGAGGAACCGCTCGATGCGTCCGTCCTCGCGGGTGATCACGATGCCGAATTCGAGTGGGTTCTCCACTGACACCAGACCGATGGTGGCGATCGACTGGTTCGTGGCATGAGCCGCGACGATCGAGGTGAGGTCGATGTCGCACAGCACGTCGCCCGAGATCACCAGGAAGGTGTCGTCGAGCTCGGCCATGGCGTTGCGCACCGAGCCAGCCGTACCGAGGGGCGTCTCCTCGGAGGCGTAGACCATGCGCACGCCGAACTCGGAACCGTCACCGAAATAGTTGCGGATGGCGTTGGCCATGAAGGCCACGGTCACCACGATCTCGTCGAACCCGTGGAGGCGGAGCAGGTCCACCACGTGTTCCATCATCGGCCGATTGGCCAACGGCATCATCGGCTTCGGTGCGTTCGAGGTCAGCGGGCGCAAGCGAGTTCCCTCGCCGCCCGCCATGATGACGGCCTTCACTCGCTCGAATCTACTGCCCTGCCCCGCCGGATCGGCACCGCTCGATCAGCGGCGGCGCTTGACCGCCTTGGCCTTGGTCACTTTGCCGGTCACGACGACCACGTTGGAGAAGCTCAGACGACCGGCGTTGTCGATTGCCGCAGCCGCGACCCTGATGGGGCCGGACGAGTGGACCGGTACGGTCACATCGATTGGGCCACCACCCAAGGAGATGGCCAACCACTGCCCGTTCGCCGCGACGAGCATCGCCCGGATGCCGTTGCCGTCGGCCGCGGCAGCGCGCACGGTGAAGGGCCCGGTGACCGTCGCCCCGTTGGGCCCTGCCGTCGATGCGGTGGGTGTGGCGTTGTCGATCACGACCCACGTCTCGGCAGTCGAGGTGTTGCCGGCTGCGTCCGCCACCACTGCGGTGAGCACGGTCCCGCCATCACCGAACGCCCGGGTGTCCCAAGGCAGCGACAAGGTCGCGGACGTTCCTGACAGGTCTGCTCGAGCGACGAGGAGTCCGCTGACCTCGATCCCCACAGCGCCGAGT
>JBBQLA010000656.1:0-1552 GCA_038327485.1 Acidimicrobiales bacterium | reverse complement strand
CTACCGCTTGGCGTTCGAACGGGTCCGACCGCGGGTCGTCGCTTCGAGCACGACCTTGCGCAGGCGCACGTTGTGCGGCGTCACCTCGACGCACTCGTCGTCGGCGATGAACTCGAGCGCCTGCTCGAGCGACATCGGTCGCGGCGGCACCAGGCGCTCCGTGTTGTCGGAGCCCGAGGCGCGCATGTTGGTGAGCTTCTTCTCTTTGGTGATGTTGACGTCCATGTCGTCGGAGCGGGCGTTCTCGCCGACGATCATCCCCTCGTAGACCTCGACTGCCGGGCCCACGAGCATCTGCCCGCGCTCCTGGAGGTTCATGAGCGCGAACGTGTTGCTGAACCCACGCCGGTCGGCGACCAGGCTCCCCGTGGGACGGGTGCGGAGCTCGCCCTGCCACGGCTCGTAGCGCTCGAACACGTGGTGCAGCATGCCGGTGCCGCGGGTCTCGGTCATGAACTCGGTGCGGAAGCCGATGAGACCGCGGGCGGGCACGAGGTACTCCATGCGCACCCAGCCGGTGCCGTGGTTCACCATCTGCTCCATGCGACCCTTGCGCAACGCGAGCATCTGCGTGACCACGCCGAGGTAGTCCTCGGGTGCGTCGATGGTGACGTGCTCCATCGGCTCGTGCACCTTGCCGTTGATCTCACGCGTCACGACCTCGGGCTTGCCGACCGTGAGCTCGAAGCCCTCTCGCCGCATCATCTCCACCAGCACTGCGAGCTGCAGCTCGCCGCGACCCTGCACTTCCCACGCGTCGGGACGGTCGGTGTCGAGCACGCGCAACGAGACGTTGCCGACGAGCTCGGTATCGAGCCGGGTCTTCACCTGACGGGCGGTGAGCTTGCTGCCGTCTTGGCCCGACAACGGTGACGTGTTGATACCGATGGTCATCGACAGGCTCGGGTCGTCGACATGGATCACCGGCAGCGGGCGCGGGTCGTCGGGATCGGCAAGCGTCTCGCCGATCGTGACCTCGGGAAGGCCGGCGATGGCGATGATCTCGCCCGGCCCCACTTCGACTGCGTCGATACGGTCGAGCATCTCGGTGACGTAGAGCTCGGTGATCTTGACGTTCTCGATGGTCTCGTCGGCGCGACACCACGCGACGGTCTGACCTTTGCGCAACGTGCCGTGACGCATCCGGCACAGCGCGAGCCGACCGACGTACGGCGATGCATCGAGGTTGGTGACGAGTGCCTGCAGCGGGTGCGCGTCGTCGTACTCGGGCGCGGGGATGTGCTCGAGCAACAGCTCGAACAACGGCTTCAGACCGCCGGGGCCCGAGACCTCGGCGAGCAACAGCTCGGGGTCGTCCGGGTCCATCGAGGCCCGACCGGTGCGCGCGTTGCCGTAGACGATCGGAAAGCTGATCTGGTGCTCGTCGGCATCGAGGTCGAGGAACAGCTCTTCGACCTCGTGCACGACTTCCGCCACGCGCGCGTCGTGGCGGTCGACCTTGTTCACCACGAGGATGACGGGCAACCGTGACTCCAGCGCCTTGCGGAGCACGAAGCGGGTCTGCGGGAGCGGGCCCTCGCTGGAGTCGACG
>JBBQLA010000655.1:0-1560 GCA_038327485.1 Acidimicrobiales bacterium | reverse complement strand
GAACTGGTTGGCGCATTGGAAAGCAAAGCGAGCATAGGAATTCCTTCAGCTGAGACGTTGGACGTCCGCTGAAGGTCTCTCCGCCCCAAGTTGCGGGCTGGCCACGCCGGATCCCGAAGGATCGTGCTGACGACGGGCCTCGAGGGATACTCCCCTTCAATGGCTTGTTGATCGTTCCCCGAAGAGAACCCACAAACCCTACCCGATCATGGGAGTGCTGCGAAGAACTCGATCAATGCCTCGTTCACCTCGGCCGGCCGTTCCTGCTGCGTCCAATGCCCGCATCCCGGAAGGATCAGCGAGCGATGCAGCTTTGGCAGCGTCTGGGCGAACTTGGCGATGGCCGGCGCGCCCCACAAGGTCGGTCCGTCACGGTCGCCGCCGACGAACAGCGCAGGCACCTCGATGCTGCGCCCCCGGATGGCCGACAGATCCTCCCAATCGCGATCCACGTTGCGGTAGCGGTTGAGCCCACCCGTGAAGCCCGTTCGCTCGAACTCGCCGGCATAGAAGTCGAGGTCCGCGTCGGTGAGCCAGGTTGGCATCACGTCCGGGACGGTGAAGCGTTGCTTCATCTGTGCGCCAGTAGGAATCGTTCCCATCGTGCCCTGGCCGCCGATGGGCGCCGGCGCGTCACCGGATGCCGAGAAGTAGAAGCCGAGCAGCCAGCCGCGCACGTCGGTCTCGATCTCCGCCTCGGCCCGGCCGGGCTGCTGGAAGTACTCGATGTAGAACTCCTCGTCGCCGCCCATCGCTCGGAACACCGCAGATGGCGGCACTGCCCCCGGTGCTGCGTAGGGAACGGAGAGGCCGGCGACGGCGCGGAACACGTCGGGCCGCAGGAGGGCGGAGTTCCAGGCGATCGGCGCACCCCAGTCGTGACCCACGATGAGCGCCTGCTGCGCCCCGAGTGCTACGACGAGGGCGACGTTGTCACCGACCTTTCGCAGCATCCGGTACGCGTCGATGGCGGTTGGGGCCGACGACCGCCCGTACCCACGGACATCGATGGCGACGGCGCGGTAGCCCGCCTCCGCCAACGCGGTGAGCTGATGACGGTATGAGTACCAGGACTCGGGGAAGCCATGAACGAGGAGCACGAGCGGACCTTCGCCGGCCTCCACGCAGTGCAGCCGGATGCCGTTGACGTTCTCGATGCGATGGTGCCAGTCGATCATGACGGCAGCGTGCCATGACGGCGTTGTGCGGGTCGATTCCCGCCTCCATTTCCGCCTCCGATCCCGCTCGTGTCAGGGCGTCGGCGGCGCTGCGCCGGCGGCCGTCGGCGGGGGAGCGAGCACGATGACCAACGGTGGGCCGCTCGTCGTGCCGGGGACGCCGGTCGGCGCCGTCGGGGTGATGGCGGGCACCGTCGGCGACGTGACGATGAGCGGTTGGCTCGTGCCGGGCGGAGCAGTCGCTGGTGGCGCAGTGACGGGTGGCGCGGTGACGGGTGGCGCGGTGACGGGTGGCGCGGTGACCGGGGGAGCGGTGACCGGCGCCGTAGACGGGGCGGTGGTGACCCCCTCGCGCCCGAGCGTGGTGGTCGCCTGCGGTGCT
>JBBQLA010000654.1:0-1571 GCA_038327485.1 Acidimicrobiales bacterium | reverse complement strand
GATGGCGTGACCCGTGATGGCGTGAACCGCCGTGGCGTGAACCACTACCAGCAGTTGGGCATCGCCGTGGATGCGTCGAGCGACGACGTGCGCCGCGCCTTCAAAGAGCAGGCACGGCGGCACCATCCCGATCTGAACGCGACGTCGAGCGCTGCCGACCGGGTTCTCGCCGAGGAGCAGATGCGCCTCCTCAACGCCGCATGGACGGTGTTGTCGGTTCCCGACCGGCGTGCCGCGTATGACCGCGAGATCGGGTTGGTCGACGATCGTTCGAGCGCGTTCGTGCGCAAGCTGAGCCACGAGGGTTTCGTGCCGTACCACGAGGCGGACGAGGACGATGACGACTCCTGGCGCTACGAGCCCGACGTTGGTGACCCTCGGGCAGCACCCAGTCGACGCGCGACCATGATCCCGATGGTCATGACGCTGGTGGCGGTGGCGTTGGTGGTCGTCTGGATGATCATCGACGCGGAGCCGGTCGGGATCGCTGCGCTGGTGGCAGGAGTGATCGCGGCGGTGAGTTTCTTCATGCTGCCGATACTGGCGATGGCCAAAGCCGCCGACTTCGAGAAGTCGTGAATGGCACCGCCCGCTGATCCGCCAGACTGACGACGTGGCCACCTACCTCGATCGGATCCTCGAACATCACCGCGCCCGGGCCGCCACCGACACCCGCCCGATCGAGGACCTGGCCGTCGCCGCCTCGCTGACGGCCGAGCCGCGCTCGTTCGCCCGGCACCTGCGGCGGCAGGATCGGCTGAACGTGATCAGCGAGATCAAGCGGCGGTCCCCGTCGAAGGGCGACCTGGCCATCTCGCTCGATCCGGCCACGCTGGCGGCCCGATACCGCGCCGGTGGCGCATCAGCGTTGTCAGTGCTGACCGACGGGCCGCACTTCGGTGGCGATCCTGCGGATCTGGCCGCCGCTCGCGACGCGGTGGACCTTCCCGTGCTGCGCAAGGACTTCACCGTGTCGGCGCGCGATGTCTACGACGCCCGCATCATGGGCGCCGACGCGGTGTTGCTCATCGTTGCGGCGTTGTCCGACGACGAGCTCGAGACGTTCGATGCGTTGGCGGCGACGCTGGGACTGGCCGTGCTGGTCGAAACCCACGACGAGAACGAGGTGCGTCGAGCGTTGGGTCAGACCAGCGCGGCGATCATCGGGGTGAACCAGCGAGACCTGGTGACCTTCGAAGTGGACCGGCGGCGCGCCGTCCGGGTCGCCGAGGCCATTCCGTCGACCTCGATCAAAGTGGCCGAGTCAGGAGTGCGCGGCGTGTCCGACGCGGTCGCACTGGCGGAGGCCGGCTACGACGCCATCCTGGTGGGGGAGTTCCTGGTGACGGCCCCCGACGCCGACGCTGCGCTGGCGTCACTCAAGGTTGCAGCGCCGTCCCGGTAGCCTCGCCGGCATGTGGGTGAAGATCTGCGGGATCACCAATGAGACCGATGCCCTGGTGGCGGTCGGTATGGGCGCCGACGCTGTCGGGTTCGTGTTCGCCCCATCGCCCCGCCAGGTCACGCCCGGCCAGGTGCGCGACATCGTCCGGCGGCTCCCACCCGAGATC
>JBBQLA010000653.1:0-1573 GCA_038327485.1 Acidimicrobiales bacterium | reverse complement strand
TCGACATGGCGCTCACCCTTGCCGCCGAGATCGCCGGCCCCGAGGTGGCCCAGGCGATCCAACTCGCCATCGAGTACGACCCTCAGCCGCCCTTCGACGCCGGATCACCCTCGAAGGCTCCGCCTGACATCAAGGCGCTGGTCGAAGCGATTGCGGCCGAGCGGACGCCCTGACCGGTGGTCGTGACACAACGGCTGTCTCAGCGTTCCTCGAGGCCCCAGGGCGAGTCGTACTCGCCGGACAACAGATCGAGGAACGGCTGGGCTGGAAGGGCCTCGGGACCGAGCACACCAACACCGCTCCACACTCCCGACGCGATGAGTTCCATGGCGATCACCGGGAAGATGGCGGTCTGCCATACCACCGCTTGCGCCCAATCGCGTGCCAGGGTCTCGGCGTTGTCGACCACGTGGTACAGGTACAGCTCACGAGGTGAACCGTCCTTGCCGGTCCCGGTCACCCACGTTCCGGCGCAGGTCTTGCCGGAGATCTCGTCGGTCAGATCCGCAGGGTTGGGCAGACACGCGGCCACCACATCGCGTGGTGAGATCTGCTGGCCCCGGACGGTGACGGGATCGACGCGGTCGAGCCCCAGCTTGTGCAGGGTCCGCAGCACGTCGATGAACTCATCGCCGAGGCCGTACTTGAAGGTGACCCGATTGCAGTCGATCCACCTCGGCACGAGCAGCACCTCCTCGTGCTCGACGTTCACGCACTCGACCGGGCCGATGCCCTCGGGGAACACGAACACTTCGGGTTCACTGAACGGCTCGGTGGTGAACCAACCCCGATCCTTCTCCCAGATGATCGGTGGGTTGAGGCACTCCTCGATGGTGGTCCAGATCGAGAACGTCGGGGCGAAGTCGTAGCCGGCGACCACCATGTTCGAGCCGTCCCGAACCCCGATCTCGTCGATTTCGCTGAACAACTCGTCCGCGGCGTATCGGGCGAACACGTCGGCCAGTCCCGGTTCGACGCCCATACCGCTGAGGGCCAGCAGCCCTCGTTCGGCCCACGCGTCGGACTTGGCGAATTGCTCGTCGCCCAGCTTCACCCCGACCTGCGAGTACGGATCGGTGACGTGCGGCCTCGACAACGACATGGCCATGTCGAGGTAGGTGACACCCGCTGCGAAGCAACCGTCGAAGATCGGCATCACGAATCGCGGGTCCGCCGCGTTGAGCACGCACGTGCTCGCGGTCGCGGCGATCGCCTCGGCGACGGCGTCGGCTGACGACGCGTCGACCTTGGCTGCGGTGACGCGAGGGTCTCCGAGGCGGTCGACGGTCCGTTGCGCCCGGGCCAGGTCGATATCGCACAGCGTGAGCGCCTCGACGAACTGGCGTCGCGACGCACTGGCCGCGAACGCCGATCCGACTCCACCGGCTCCGACCACGAGAATTTTCATGCGGCGACACTAGAGCCCCACCGTGACGGCGACGGGGGCCATCGCGAGGCGAGTCAGATGGTCGTCGTGGTGCGATCCGCGGTCAACGCCTCGACGATGCGCCGCAATCCGGCGCTGTCGGCGGCGAGCAGCGCAGAAGGCTTCGTCGGGAGCGCAGCGAGGGCT
>JBBQLA010000652.1:0-1573 GCA_038327485.1 Acidimicrobiales bacterium | reverse complement strand
GATCCTCGCGCTCGCGGCCTCGCTCGATCAGGTGTCGCCACACGTCCTGGCGGGAGCGATCGTGCGGGCGGCGCGCCAGCGCGGCCTCTCGCTGTCGCTGCCCACCGACGTCGAGGAGGTGCCGGGCCACGGTGTGCGCGGCGTGGTCGGGACCGCCCTCGTCGCCGTCGGCAAGGGATCGTGGATCCTGCCTCCCGGCCCGCCGCCACGATGGGTCCGTGCCGTGCAGCGGCGCGCCGACTTCGACGGTGTGCTGACCATGTTCGTGGGGATCGGCGGTGAGCCCGCGGGGGCCATCGTGTTGGAGGACCCGATCCGCGCCGATGCACCGAGGACGATCCGGCGGCTGCGGGCCAGTGGCATCCGTCGTGTGGTGATGGTCACGGGTGACCGGGCCGACGTGGCCGAGACGGTCGGCGCGGTCATCGGGGTCGACGACGTGCTGGCCGAGCGGACCCCGGCGGAGAAGGTCGAGGCGGTGAGCTATGAGGGTCGGGCCGGTCACACGATCATGGTGGGCGACGGGATCAACGATGCCCCGGCGCTGGCGCTCGCCGACGTCGGCGTGGCCATCGGGGCGAGGGGATCGACGGCATCCTCGGAAGCGGCCGACGTGGTGCTGACCGTCGACCGTCTCGATCGGCTCGCCGACGGTATCGCGGTGGCACGACGGACTCGAATGATCGCCACGCAGAGCGTGAGCGTGGGCATCGCGCTGTCGATCGTGGCCATGGGCTTCGCTGCGTGGGGGCTCCTGCCCGCGGTCTGGGGGGCGATGCTGCAGGAGGTGATCGACGTGTCGGTGATCCTCAACGCATTGCGGGCGCTGAGCTCCGGTCGCGTGAAGACCCACCGCTTCGATGCCGAAGGAGCTGAGCTCGTGCGGCGCTTCACCGCGGAGCATCGCAGCCTGCGTCCGGATCTCGACCGGTTGCGTGTGGTCGCCGACGGCCTCGGGTCGATGCCCGCCGACGAGGCGGTCGCCGCGGTCGCCGACGTGCACCGGTTCCTCATCGAGGAGCTGCTGCCTCACGAGGAGGCCGAAGACCGAGCGCTGTACCCGGCGGTTGCGGCCGTGCTCGGCGGGACCGATCCGACGGGGGCGATGAGTCGCACCCATGTCGAGATCGCACACCTGGTCCGTCGGTTGGGCCGCATTCTCGAGGAACTACCGCTGGGTGGGCCCGACGCGGATGATCTCGCCGAGTTGCGCCGGCTCCTCTACGGCTTGCACGCCATCCTGCGGCTTCACTTCGCGCAGGAGGACGAGGGGTACCTCTCGCTCGCGACCGAACCTGCGGGATGACGCAGTGCTGCAATTCGGAAGGGACCTTGTGCCCTGGGAGCCGGGACGGGACGTCGACGAAGATGGCGCGATGGAGACTCGCAGATCATTCGCCGGGCTGATGGTGCTGGCGCTCTCGGTGTGGGGGCTCGTGGCGTGCGGCAGCGGCACCAAGGGCGCTTCGACATCGTCGAGCACGACTTCGTCGGTCGGCACCACAGGTCCCTCCACCTCGACGTCCTCGACGTCCTCCACGACGCCGAACGGCACGGCTTCGGTGACCGTGTA
>JBBQLA010000651.1:0-1574 GCA_038327485.1 Acidimicrobiales bacterium | reverse complement strand
GGAACGATCGAGATGATGTCGCGCCACTCGAGCAGGAAGGCCTCGGCCTGTTCCAGAACGGCACCCACCGGGGTCGACGGCTGGGGCGACGGGCAGTGGGCATCGCTTTCGAAGATGAACGAGCCCGCCTCGTAGCGGAGGATGTCGAAGCACACGTCGACGAGATCGACGGCCGTCGGGTCCGAGGATGTCTGACCGCCGACGAAGTCTCCCCCGACCAACCACACGCTGGCCGAACCGCGCTCACCGTTGACGACGAGACGTCCGGTCTTGTTGGAATGTGCCAACAGCCTCAAGACGTCGGAGAGCGCAAAGCTGTCGATCGTTCCCTGGAGTGCCACTTCGTGCTCGATTCTGCTCGACGAGATCAAGGTCTCCATCGGCAGGACATGAGTGCCATTTGAACGTTTCTTCTACGGTCACCCCTCAGGGTGAGCTGACGGCCAGACGCGCGGCTCGTCGCATTGCATCGAGCGGGGCCACCTCGCCGGTCCACATGGCGAACGCCAGGGCCGCTTGACCCACCAGCATTCCCAGTCCATCCACCGCCGTCGCGCCGACCTGACGAGCGGCTCGGAGCAACGGAGTGTCGAGTGGGTGGTACACGATGTCCACGACGACCTGACCTGCCCTCAGGACCTCGATCGGCACCGCCAGCGCGGTGTCATCGCCCATGCCCACCGACGTGGCGTTGATGATCACGTCGCACTCGGCGAGATCCGCGAGCGATCCCACCCGAGCGACCAGCGGCGCAACGCCGACCGTCGCCACCGCCCTGGACTCGGTCCGGTTGACCACCACGATGCTCGTTGCGCCCGCTTCGGCACTCGCCGAGACGATCGACCGCGCCGCTCCTCCGGCCCCGATCACGCCGACGGCCAAGCCGCCGACGTCGGTGCCCGGGTCGTCGGCCAGCGACAGCAGTAGCCCGCGACCATCGGTGTTGTCACCGACCAGGCGATCACCGACTCGGGTCACGCAGTTGACTGCGCCGATCGTCGTGGCCCGTTCGGTGAGCTCGTCGACCGAGGCGAACACGTCGTCCTTGTGGGGCATGGTGACCGAGAGTCCTCGCACGCCGAGGGAGCGCATGGCCGTGAGCGCATCGGCTGCTCGGCCCGGCTGCACGTCGAACGCCACGAACACCCAATCGAGTCCTGCCGCCTCATAGGCCGCGTTGACGATTGCGGGCGAGACCGAGTGGGCCACGGGGTGCCCGATCACGGCGGTCACCTGCGTGCGCCCATTCAGCACCTCAGAAGATTCCCTTGGCCTGAGCTTCGGCCTTCTTGGCGTTGAACTCGGACTGCGATGCCGTGAAGAAGTGCGCGGAGGGGTTCTTCGACACCAGCACGTAGTAGATCCAATCGCCTGCGGGCGGCTGGATGGCCGCGGCCAGCGAATCGGAGCCGGGCAGGCAGATCGGTGTGGGCGCCAACCCCTTGTGCAGCCGATTGTTGTAGGGCGTGTCCTTGGCCAGGTCGTCCTTGGTGAGACCGCCATTGCGCCGGTCGAGGCCGTAGAGCAGCGATGCATCGATGAACAGTCCCTGGTCGGTATCGAGGCGGTTGTTC
>JBBQLA010000650.1:0-1576 GCA_038327485.1 Acidimicrobiales bacterium | reverse complement strand
CCTCGGCGTTGGCTGCCGGGTCGAGCGGGAGGGACGAGCCCGCCAGCGCTCCGGCGCCGAGGGGCGACACGTCGGTGCGGCGCTGGGCGTCACACAGGCGGTCGACGTCGCGCGACAGTGCCCAGGCGTGCGCCATCAGGTGGTGGGCCAGGAGCACCGGCTGGGCCTGCTGCAGGTGGGTGTAGCCCGGAAGGTACGCCGCATCGGGCGCGGTTCCCGCTTCCTCGGCCCTCTCCAGCAGCACCGACTGCAGCTGGATCACGCTCGTCGCCACGTGCGTCAGCGCGTCCTTCACGAACAGACGGAACGCTGTGGCGACCTGGTCGTTGCGAGATCGGCCGGTGTGGAGCTTGGCGCCAGCCGAGCCGGCCAGCTCGGTGACCCGGCGCTCGATGGCGGTATGGATGTCCTCATCGGTCTCGACGAAGACGAACTGCTCGGTGGCGATCTCGGTGTCGATCTGGTCGAGCGCCTTGACGATGGCCGTCAACTCGTCGTTGGTCAGCAACGCAGCGCGCTGCAACCCTCGAGCGTGTGATCGACATCCGGCGAGATCGAACGGCGCCAGTCGCTGGTCGGAGGCGAGGCTCACGGTGTACGCCCACAACTCCGCTGCCGGTCCGCTCTCGAACCGACCGTGCCACAGCGGCTGCGAAACCGGCGGCTGAGCGTCAGTCATCGGCCGTCACTTCCGCGGAGGCCCTGGATCGCCGACCACGTCTTGATACCCAGGCCCCAGATGTTGACGAATCCCTCGGAGTCGGCGTGGCGGAACCGATCGGCCGCGTCGTAGGTGGCCAAGCCGTAGTCGTAGAGCCCCTTCGAGGCGCGGCGACCGACCACATAGCAACGACCCGGCTCGCACCGCAGCCGAACCTCGCCGGTGACGAACCGGTTCGACTCGTCGATGAACGAGTCCATGGCCTGCTTGAGCGGACTGAACCACAGGCCGTCGTAGACCAGCTCGGCGTAGCGGTGTTCGAAGGACTTCTTGAAGCGGGAGAGATCGCGTTCGACGGTGATCGACTCGAGGTCCTCGTGGGCCAGCATCAGCGCCAGGCCACCCGGCGCCTCGTAGGTCTCGCGGCTCTTGATACCGACGCGACGATTCTCGACCATGTCCAACCGTCCCCAGCCGTAACCGCCGACGATCGAGTTCAGCGACGTGATGATCTGCCACAGTGGCAGGGCTTCGCCGTCAAGGCTGACTGGGACGCCCTGTTCGAAACCGATGACCAGTTCGACCGGCTCGTCGGTGCTGGCGCGTGTGAGTTCCCAGACCCCGTCGGGAGGTCGGGCCCAGGGATCCTCCATCTCGCCGCATTCGATGGCACGACCCCACAGGTTGTCGTCGATCGAGTACATCTTCTCCTTGGTGGCCCTGATGGCGATGCCGTGCTGGCCGGCGTACGCGATCGAGTCCTCACGGGTGAAGCCCCAGTTGCGCACCGGCGCCACCAACTCGAGGTCGGGCGCCAGCGCCATCGAGGACACCTCGAAGCGAACCTGATCGTTGCCCTTGCCGGTACATCCGTGGGCGATGCCGTCGGCGTCGTACTTGCGGGCGAGCGCCACC
>JBBQLA010000649.1:0-1582 GCA_038327485.1 Acidimicrobiales bacterium | reverse complement strand
GATCGAGCGCACCGAGCTGGTCTCGATCGACTCCATGCAGGTGTACCGCGCCATGGACATCGGCACGGCCAAGCCCACCGCCGCTGAGCAGGCCGCGGTTCCGCACCACTTGATCGACCTCATCGAGCCGAGCGAGGAGTCATCAGTGGTCTGGTTCGCCGAGCGGGCCGAATCGGTTCGGGTCGATCTCGTGTCGCGTTCGATCAGGCCGATCCTCGTCGGCGGGACCGGCCTGTATCACCGAGCCGTGATCGATGGGCTCGACATCCCGGGCCGTTGGCCCGACCTGGTCGCCGAGCTCGAGACGGCGTCCGATACTGAGGCGCTTCACACTCGTCTGGCCGGCCTCGATCCGCTCGCCGCCTCGCGGATTGAGCCATCGAACCGCCGTCGGCTCATCCGAGCGCTCGAGGTCACGATCGGCTCTGGGCGCCCGTTCTCGGAGTCCGGAGCCGGCCTCACCACCTACACGTCGTCGTCGACGACTCTGATCGGTCTCGATCTCGACCGTGAGCACCTCACCGACCGCATCGGGCGACGACTCGACGCTCAGCTCGAGCGAGGGTTCCTGGCCGAAGTCGAGGCCCTGATGGCCCGACCCGACGGGTGGTCGCGAACCGCCGCTCAGGCGTTGGGTTACCGCGAGCTCAGTGAGGTCGTCCGAGGGCTCCAGACGCTCGAAGCGCAACGCGCCGTGACCCTGCTCCGCACCCGAAGATTCGCCGTGCGTCAGCTGAGGTGGTTTCGCCGCGATCCCCGCATCACCTGGTTCGATGCCACCTCACCCACCCTCGTCGCCGACGTCGTGGCGCACTGGGCCGGAGAGTCGCCCCGATGACGCCGCTCCGTGTGACCCAATTGACTGCTGGGTCGATGGCTCCTGTCGCTACGGTTCAGAGTCCATGTTCCTGACCAAACACCACGGCCTCGGTAACGACTTCCTGGTCGCGTTGTCACGCACGAACCCAGCGCGTCCCGGGGGGCTGGTCCCTGACGCCGAGCTGGCGAAGCGGCTGTGCGATCGTCACTTCGGTGTGGGTGCGGACGGCGTGTTGTGGGGAGTGCTGCCGTCGGAGGGCGGAGACCTCCGCATGGTGCTGCACAACTCCGACGGGTCGGAGGCCGAGATCTCTGGCAACGGGATTCGTTGCCTCGCTCAGGCCCATCTCCGCTCGATGGGGGTGGCGTGGGGTTCGGTCACCATCGAGACACCGGCCGGGATCCGAACGCTGATGTGCGAGGCGACGAGTGATGTCGACCGAATCCAGGTGTCCGTCGACATGGGGGTGGTCACCGCTGGCCCGGCCATCCCCGATCAGGTTCGATCCGAGGTGACAGCGCGCTTCGGGGATCGCTTCGTGACGCGGTCCATCGGGAACCCGCACCTCGTCATCGGCGTCGAATCGCTCGACGGCGTCGACATCGCCGTGGTCGGTCGGCAGCTGGAGGCCTCGTTCGCCAACGGCATCAACGTCCACTTCTTCGAGCAGCTGGGCGTCGACCACCTCCGAGTCCTGCACTGGGAGCGCGGCGCCGGCGTGACCCTCGCGTGTGGGTCCGGCGCGTCGGTCACTGCCGAAGC
>JBBQLA010000648.1:0-1585 GCA_038327485.1 Acidimicrobiales bacterium | reverse complement strand
CTCATCTGTGATGTCGACGATGACCGCGACCGCCCGCGCCGCTCCCGAGCCGACCACCACGTGGCGACCCGGCACGATCCGGGACGGATCGAGGGCTTCATCGAGGAACGTCCACGGCAGGCCGGTCTCGTCCATCGTGTTCAGGTCAACCGGAAGGTCGATGTCGAGAATCGTTGTCACGGGTTCACCTCCCCGGGTTCGTTCTGCCCATGATACGGATTCGGTCGCTCGTCGTGAACAGCGAGCCGAAGCCGTTCGAGACCCTCGTCGAGATCACCCGTGAACGCGATCGTCACGTGCGGCGTTCGGAACGTCGGGATCACCTCATAGCCCGCGGCCCGCAGCGCTGACACCCGATAGATGCCGAGCAATTCGAACCGGACGAGTTGCCCGGACGCGAGGTCGTCGATGTCGCCGTCGCTCTGGGCGTAGTAGGCGGACAGACCCCACCGCCCCCAGCCCGGATAGCGCCGGCGAAAGCGCTCCGCTTGAGTGCGTGGCGCATCGAGACCGAGGTCCTCGCCGCGCACCACCACGATCGCGTCGCCGGGAAGCGCAGCACGCCGAATTCGGGGACCGTTGTCGGCATCGTCGCTCACAGCGACAGCTTCGCACTGCGCAGTGACAGTCCAGCCGCTCCGTGCTGGTGGCCGCGTCCGTCGGGAGGAACCATGAACAGGGCAAACCAGCGCCGCCGGGAAGACTCGGCTCGGGTGAGGTTCGGGGTGTTGACGGACCAGTTCAGCGCGCCGCACTGGGCCGCAACACGTTGGACTACCGGTCCGCTACCGATCTCAGAGGAGACCGCCATGGGATATGTCGTCGAGCATCAGGACCGCTGGTATGCCGTCAGCTACGAGGGCACCGACCCGCTCACCGGACGGGACCGTCGCCGTTGGCACCGCGCTGCCGATGAGGCGACAGCGCGTGACCTCGCGGCCTCGCTCGTCTCAGGCGGAAACCGCACGACCACTCGCCACGGCATCACCCTCGCTCGCTATTTGCGGACCGAGTGGCTGCCATCCCGGACGCCGCTGCTGGCGCCCACCACGATCTTCCGCTACGAGACGATGACCGAGCACTACGTCGTCCCCGCAATCAGGCGAGTACCCATTCGTGCTCTGACGGTCACCCAACTCAAGCATCTCTACGCCGACCTCCTCGCGCACGGTCGACGTGACGGCGGGCCCCTGGCTCCCAAGACGGTGCTCAACGTTCATCAGATTCTTCGGACCGCGCTCAGCGATGCCGAACGACTCGGCCTCGTCGAGCGCAACGTCGCCACCGTCGCCGGCCCGCCTTGCTCGGGCGCCGCCCCCGAACAGCGCTGCTGGAACGAGTCCGAACTCCGAGCCTTCCTGGCGTTTGCGGCGAGCCACCGGCTGTGGCCGGCGATGTGGCTGGCCGCGAACACTGGAATGCGTCGCGGCGAGTTGGCCGGGTTGCGATGGAGCGACATCGACCTCGACCACCACCGACTCTCGATCCGGCGATCCGTCAGCTGCACCGGCTACTCGATCCACGTGACTCCGACCAAGACCCGCACCTCGCGACGATGCATCGATCTCGACGCTCGAACCATCGC
>JBBQLA010000647.1:0-1589 GCA_038327485.1 Acidimicrobiales bacterium | reverse complement strand
CGTGTGGCGCTGCTCATCGCCGGGCTCGAAGTGCCCCACTGCCACGTGCACCTCGTGCCCATCCGGACCGAGGCCGATCTGAGCTTCGCCCTCGCTGACACCGCTGCGGCGTCGGACGACCTCGACGACGCGGCCGCCCGGATCTGCGCCGCACTCAGATCCACCGCAATCAAAACCCCAGGGTGAGCTCGCCCTCGATCGGATCGGCCGGCTCGACCAACTGAGGCCCGTTGTGGCGCACGTTGTTCACCTCGGTCGAAACCGAATGGAACTCGATGACGTCGATCGGCGCCGGGACGAGGAACCTGCCGATGCGATCGAGGTCGGTCACGGTCTGATCGAGCCACTCGTCCCACACCGAGCGGGGCAGGATGAGCGGCATTCGATCATGGAGCTCGGCCATTCGATCGTTCGGCGCCCCCGTGATGATGGAGGTCGACCGCAGGCGCACTTCGTCACCGGAGGCGTCGACGCCGTGCCACTGAGCCCACAACCCGCCGAACGCGTACGGCTCTCCGTCGGGTCGATGAATGAAGTACGGCTGTTTCGTTTTCGAGCCGGGCACCACTTTCCACTCGTAGAAGCCCGTTGCCGGAACGATGCAGCGGCGCTTGGCGATGCTGGTCTTGAACGAGTTGTTGGTCGCCAACGTCTCACTGCGAGCGTTGATCATGCGGCTGCCGATCTTGAGATCCTTGGCGAACGACGGCACCAGTCCCCACCGAAACGCGTCGAGCCGCCGGGTCCCTCCGTCCTGGTACACCACGTAGACATCGTCAGTCGGCGCCACGTTGTAGTTCACGCCGACCTCGAGATCGCCGGTGATGTCGACATCGAAGTAGTCGGCGATCTCCGACGGGGGCGAGGCGCTGACGAAACGGCCACACATTGCGCACAACCTATGGCCTCGGGCGCTCCCTCTACTGTGACCGGACCATGAGTCATCTGACCGTCTCGGTGATCAGCCCCACCTACTGCGAGGTGGACAATGTCGAGCCGTTGATCGCCGCGCTCGGAGTCGCGCTCGATGGCATCGACTACGAGATCATCATCGTCGATGACGACAGTCCCGACCGTACGTGGGAGCGCGTCGAGCAGGTCGCCCGCTCCAACGATCGCGTCCGACTGATCCGACGATTCGGTGACCCGGGTCTGAGCCAAGCAGTCCTGGCGGGGATGGCCGCGTCGAGCGGCGACGTCCTTGCAGTGATCGACGCCGACGGCCAGCACGACGAACGCGCGCTGCCCCGGATGATCGAGCAGATCACCGACGGCACCGCCGACATCGTGATCGGAACCCGGGCGGGCGACGGTGGGAGCTACGGCGACTGGTCCAACAGTCGTCGGTTGGTGTCCTGGGTGGCCACGCTGATTGCCCGAGTACTGCTGCGGGTGCCGGTGACCGACCCCATGAGCGGGTTCTTCGCCGTCTCGCGAGGCACCTACAACGAGCTCGGACCGACGATCAATCCGCGCGGCTTCAAGATCCTGTTGGAGTTCGTCGGACGACGACGGCAACTCCGCATCTCCGAGGTCGGGTACACCTTCCGGAACCGCACCCATGGCGAGACAAAGATGTCGCCCTCGGT
>JBBQLA010000646.1:0-1592 GCA_038327485.1 Acidimicrobiales bacterium | reverse complement strand
GATGGTCTCCACCCGTTCCGCCGGGACCATGACCTCGGACACGCTGCGTCCCACGAAGGCCAAGGCGCCGGCCAGCAGGGTGACCTCGTCGTCATCGATGAATCCTTCGTCGCGTGACTCCTCGACCATCAAGCCGATCTCCGCCGCGGTATGCGCCGAACGCAGCTCATCTGCCGGAGCGGCCCCGAAGAGTCGGGCACCATCTCGGGCCATCTGGTTGAGCAACCAGATGAGCGGCCTGGTCACGAGCGCCAATGCCCGCACCGGGGCGATCAATGCCACGAGCACCCGTTCCGGCGCGGCGAGGGCCAGCGACTTGGGCACCATCTCGCCCACGAGCAGGTGGAAGAACACGACGACCGACAGCGCCAGCACCAACGAGATGCCCCGCGACGCGGTCTCGTTGAGGTCGACCCACGAGAAGACGTGTTCGAAGATGCTGCCGACCGCCGGTTCGGCCACCGAGCCGAGCGCCAACGACGCGATGGTCACACCGAGCTGTGTGGCGGCCAGCGTCGGGCCGATGTCGCGCATCGATCGGAGCGCTCCCCGGGCGCCGAACTTGCCGGCCTCGACCATCGGCTGGATCCGTGACTTCATCGAGGTGAGCAACGCGAACTCGGCGGCCACGAACACACCGTTCAACAGGATCAGCACCACGGCGACGAGGAGCGGGATCACGACGTACCACCGTCGACCGGTTCGTCGACGTCGACGTGGGAGATGCGGTGGCGGTCCATCTCGCGCACGGTGAAGACCCATTCGTCGACCTCGATCTGATCGCCGACGGCGGGAATCATGCCGAACCGATCGAGCAGCAGACCGGCCAACGTCTCGTACTCCCCGTCGGGCATGGCGAAGCCGGTCAGCTCGAGCACCTCATCGGGGTGCAGCGAGGCGGGGACGGACCGGTCGTCGGGACCGAGCCGAGACGGGGAAACAGTGGGGTCATACTCGTCGTCGATGTCGCCGACGATCTCCTCGAGCAGGTCCTCGAGGGTCACCATTCCAGCGGTGCCGCCATACTCGTCGCCGACGACTGCGAGCGAGGTGGCGCGCGATCGCATCTCCAACAACAGGGTGTCGAGGTCGCGTGACTCCGGCACCACGAACGGCTCGTCCATCAGGTCGACCAGAGCGACAGTGGGTCGGTCGTCGGGGTCGACGTCGAGCAGCGACTTCACCAGGCACACGCCGATGATGTCGTCGAGGTCGTTGCGATAGATGGGAAAGCGCGAGTACCCCGTCTCGATCGACGCGGCCAGCAGGTCACCGCCGGTCGCGGTGTCGGGCAGCGCCACCATTGCGGTGCGCGGCGTGAGTGCTTCGGCCACGGTCTTCTCGCCGAAGCGGAACACTCGGGTCAACAGCGACGCCTCGTCGTGTTCGAGTGTGCCACCGGCGCCGCTGGAGTGGATCACCTGCGCGAGTTCCGAGCGCGACCGAACGGTGCTGAGTTCCTCGCGGGGCTCGATGCCCAGCGCCCGCACGGCTCGGTCGGCAGCGCCGCCGAACAGACGAATGACCGGTCGGAACACCGTGACGAAAAGCCGCGTCGGGAGCGCCAACGCCGTCGCGGTCTCGAGCGGTCG
>JBBQLA010000645.1:0-1593 GCA_038327485.1 Acidimicrobiales bacterium | reverse complement strand
CCGATTCACAGCGCAGATCGGCCTCTGCAGCGGTCAGGTCACCGACCCGGCGCAGGACGTCGTGCAGCTCGTCGGCCGATCGTGCCCGGCGGCCGTCGGCCAGGCACTGCACCTCCAGCTCGAGATCGGCGAGGACCCCTGCGTCGAGCAGTTCGCGGAGCTCCTCGGCGCCGAGCAGGTCGCGCAGCAGATCGCGGTCGAGCGCCAGTGCGGCGGCCCGGCGCTCGGCGAGCGGGGCGTCGCCTTCGTACATGTAGTCCGCGATCCAGTTGAACAACAGACTGGACGCGAACGGCGAGGCCTTCTGGGTGTCGACACTGACCATCCGCACGGCTCGGCTGCGCAGTTGGCCGAGGACCTCGCGCAGCGCCGGCACGTCGAACACGTCCTGCAAGCACTCGCGGCTGGTCTCGAGCAGGATCGGGAAGCTCGGGTACTTGGCTGCGACAGCGAGCAGGTCTGCGGCGCGCTGGCGCTGCTGCCACAGCGGCGTGCGTCGATCGGGACGCCGTCGGGGAAGCAGCAGAGCCCTGGCGGCGCACTCACGGAACCTCGCCGAGAACAGCGAGGTCTGCGGCAAGGTGGACATGAGCAGCTCATCGATGTCCTCGGGGTCGATCATCAGCTCGTCGAGTGGCAGCTCGTCGGCGGCCTCCGGCAGGCGGATGACGATGCCGTCGTCGCCCCACATCGTCTCCACGGCCATGTCGTAGCGGTCGACCAATCGACGCTCGATCGCCATTGCCCATGGCGCATGGACCGGTGTGCCGAAGGGACTGAGAATGCAGACCCGCCAGTCACCGATCTCGTCGCGGAAGCGCTCGACCACGACGGTGCGGTCATCCGGGACCACGCCAGTCGCCTCGGCCTGTTCGGCGAGGTACATCACGACGTTGTTCGCTGCGAGCGGATCGAGTCGGTAGTCGGTGACCAACCGCCCAGCAGCCTCGATGTCGGACATCGCCCGGATCTCACGGTTGAACGCGCCGAGCGCACGACCCAGCTCGAGCGGTCGGCCGGGGCGATCACCGTGCCAGAACGGCATCTTGCCCGGTTGCCCGGGTGCCGGGGTGACGACGACGCGCTCGAAGGTGATGTCCTCGATGCGCCAGGTCGATGCGCCGAGCAGGAAGGTCTCGCCAGGCCGGGACTCGTAGACCATCTCCTCGTCGAGCTCGCCGACGCGTGTGCCGTCAGGTAGGAACACCCCGAACAAACCACGATCCGGAATCGTGCCTCCGCTGGTGACCGCAAGGCGCCGTGAGCCGTCGCGGGCGCGGATGGTGTTGTTGATCCGGTCCCACACGATGCGCGGGCGCAGCTCGTTGAACTCCTCGCTGGGGTACCGGCCGGCGAGCAGATCGAGGGTGTTGTGCAACAGCTCGTCGGAGATGTCGGAGAAGCAGGCGCAGCGTCGCACCATTGCCGCCACGGAGTCGATGGACACATCGACTCCGGCTGCCGCGACATAGGCGACGATCTGTTGGGCCAAGTCATCGAGCGGGTTGCGCAGGTAGCGAGTCGCCTCGATCTTGCCTTCGACCATGCGCCGGGTGACGACCGCCGCCTCGAGCAGGTCGCCACGGTGCTTCG
>JBBQLA010000644.1:0-1601 GCA_038327485.1 Acidimicrobiales bacterium | reverse complement strand
TAGCGCTCCTCCTGGAAGCCACCGAAGATCATCGGCCTCTCGGCCCGCGCGCAGCACTCATCCTCGATCGCCCACGACAAGGCGATCAAGCTGGACTTCTTGAGTCGTTGAGGCTGCAAGGACGGGTACGCGCGGCGGATGACCGCGTAAACAGACGGGGCGCTGGGGGCGCCATTCAAGGTGGCCTGCGCCAGGGCCACCTCGGCGATCGCCACCTCGAGACGAGCACCGGCCTCTCGTCGACGTATCACGTGCAGGACGAGGCCGACGTCACTCTCGGCGTAGCGCCGGTGGCCGCTGTCCCGCCGCTGCGGTCGTGGGAATCCGTGTCGGGACTCCCACATCCTCAGCGTGGCGGGTAGCAGCCCCGTCCGTTCGGCGAGGTCACCAATCGTCAGGGTCGCCTCGGTTGCGGCAGCGGGCCGGATCCGGACTTGCGGTTTAGGTATCACGCCGTCATGGTAAATCTCAACAAGTAGTTCAGGAACGCGTTTAAGTTTAGACCAAGACGAAGGAGAGCTCACATGACCGAGCGCACGTCTAACGCCAACGCCGCCGCAGGCGAGGTCGTCGACTGGACAGACATGGGCCGTGAGATGTGGTCGTTCCTCACCGGTCGCCAGGCGGCGATCAACTACCGCTTCATCGACATGGCCGTCGAGGTGCCACGCGATACCGGCGCAGGGGCTCCTCGTGCGACCTGGAAGCTCAACGGGACGCTCCAAATCACCACCAGGGACAACGCGAGCCCGACCGAAAACGGCGCCGGAGCCGATGCCCACTGATCTGACGGTCGATGCCGACCTGCGGTTCTCGGTCGACATCCCGGGTTCGCCCACCGTGACGGGGTCGCTGACTGGCTCGAGCAAGACGCTGGAGTTGCGTGTCAGCCACCCGTCGCTCTTCGCCGGGCGAGCCGACTCCGCCGTCATCAGCGAACTGGCACGAGCCCTGGCCGAACGAGGCTTGTCGATCAGGGTGGTCTCGTCCTCAGGACCACTGGTCACGTTGGGTGCGACGCGGACGTCCTGGCTGCAGCGACGGGTCACGGGCTCGCGGCACATCCGCATCGAGCGAGGGGGTGGCCTGTGGACCCTGGCTCGTGGCCGCACCCGGTCCCCGAGCGGCGGCGCTCTCCCGGCAACCGCCCTAGCTCCGCCGCCTACCTTGACCCCGATCGCGCCGACCATGGCACGGCGACCCCGCCGCCGAGTCACTACGACACATGATCCCGACCGGGGCGGCAATCCGCGGCTGATCCTGCCGCTGGGCGCCTACCCCAGGGAAGGCGACCGCCCCACGGAGTTCCCGCTGCGCGACGACGTCACCACGATCGGCTCAGGCGCCGACTGTGACATCCGCTTGGCCGGACTCGAGCCGTGGCACGCCGAGATCCGGCACGACGACGACGACGAGTTCGTGCTCAAGCGAATCGGCACCGCAGAGACCCGGGTCCACGGCGCCCCAGTGCAGAGCGCGCTCCTGCGGACCGGCGCCAGGATCGATCTCGGTGGGAGGCAACTGACCTTCTTCCGCGAGGAGTACGCCGACCATGGCCGGCCGTACGGCGGTCGCCAGGGTGGCGAGCTCTCCCATCAACG
>JBBQLA010000643.1:0-1605 GCA_038327485.1 Acidimicrobiales bacterium | reverse complement strand
CGGTCGTGGCAATCGGCAACGCCGGCGGCACCGGAGGGCTTCCGACCGTCGTCACCGGTTCGGTCACCGCGATCAACCAGTCGATCACCGCCGGTGATGAGTCCGGGACCTTGTCGGAACGGCTCCACAACCTCATTCGGGTCGACGCTCCGATCGCGTCCGGTGACTCGGGTGGACCGCTGACCAACGCGTCGGGCGAAATCATCGGCATGAACACGGCGGCCTCCGCGACGCCGCAGTTCGAGTCGACCGGAAGCGTCGGGTATGCCATCCCGATTCAACAAGCGTTGGCATCGGCCACCGAGATCGTGGCAGGTCGTTTCAGCGGCACCGTGCATCTCGGTCTGCCCGGCATCCTCGGTATCGAGGTCGTGTCTCGGGACGGTGTCTACGTCGCAGGTGTCGCCGACGGTTCTGCCGCTCAGGCCGTCGGTCTCACGGCCGGGTCGACGATCACCTCGATCGACGGCACCTCGGTCACCGCGCCCGACGGGCTCAGCGAGGTGTTGTCGGGCCGCAAGCCTGGGTCCAAGGTGCAGTTGGTCTGGACTGATCCTGCCGGCGCAGCGCGCTCGGCCACGGCGACCCTGGTGGCCGGCCCCGCCGACTGATCGGCCGCCGGGCCAGACCGTCGGCGGGTCTGGCAGGCTTCAGGGATGCACGACCGCCCCGAGTTGGGGATTGATCGCTCGAAGCCGGTCGATCGAATTGCGTTGTCGCCGGATGGCTCGTCGTGGGTGGATCTCGTGCCCGGGTTCATCCGTGATCCCGAGCCGCTGCTGGCAACCTTGATCGAGACGACGGACTGGTTGCAGGGCGAGGTCTGGCGTTACGAGAAGTACGTCGAGGAGAAGCGACTGGGTTCGTGGGGACGAGCAGACACGCTGGCTGCGCCACTTCGTCAGGCTGGGCTCCACCTCGACTCGGTCTACCGGGTGAGGTTCCAGGGAGCCTCGATCGTGTACTACCGCGACGGCAACGACTTCCAGGGTCTGCACTCCGACCGCGAGATGCGGTGGCTGGACGACACCCTCATCGGCATCGTGGTGCTCGGCGAGAGTCGACCGTTCCAGTTGAGGCCGCGGCGCAACGTGAACGACCCTTCGGCGCGACGCGATGATTCACAGGACGTGGTCCTTCGCCCGGGCCACGGTGACCTGCTCGTCATGGGCGGGCGATGCCAGCAGGATTGGCTTCACGGGGTGCCGGCCGATGCCACACAGCTCCCGCGGATCTCGGTCACGTGGCGCTGGACCTCGCGGGGCGGTCGACCCGACACGGCGCCGAGCTACTTCGACGGGCGCAGCTACTCAGATGGTCCGAGTCGAGTCGGAACGAGATACCGGCGACCGACGTCGTGACCTGAGGGGCCCGAGGTCGGGCTCGGCGCTGTCGCCTGACTCCCGGCCCGCGACCACTGCCGGCATGCTCACTGATGAGGCGCTCCCGGGGGCTTCTTGTGGTGCAGCCGGATACCACCCAAGGGGGTACCAGCTGCCGTCACTTGCCTTCCACCAACGCGATTCGTCCTGGGTGTGAGTCGACACGACCGTCTCCCTTCAGCAGGTGTCCTCATGTTACGGGCCGACTCGTCTCCGTTCGGGG
>JBBQLA010000642.1:0-1605 GCA_038327485.1 Acidimicrobiales bacterium | reverse complement strand
CCAGCACGACTCTGATGGTGCCGTGCCCATGGGCGCGTGCCGCAGCAGCCGACTATCGAGATGGTGACGACGTCGGGGTGCACCTGACGCTGAATGCCGAGCACGATCGCTATCGGTGGGGCCCGATCACCCACGCGCCGTCCTTGCTCGACGGCGACGGCGGCTTTCCTCGAACGGTCGACGATGTCTGGGATCACGCCGACCTCGACGAGGTGCGCAAGGAGTGCTGGGCCCAGATCGAGCGGGCGATGCTGTGGGGCGTCGACGTCTCCCACCTCGACAGCCACATGGGCACGATGCAGCTCCGGCCGGAGTTCTTCGACATCTATCTCGACCTGGCGGTCGAGTTCCGACTGCCGGTGCGGATGGCGGGCACCTCGGTGCAGAAGTTCGCCGGTTTCCGGTTCCGAGATCTCGCGGCGGAGGAGGGGGTTGTGTTCCCCGATCACTTCGTCTACGTGAACGGCGTCGGCTCGCGCAGCACGATCGAGGGCGTGGTGGCGAACCTGCGCCCAGGGGTCACCGAGCTCTACGTGCATCCCGCTACCGACAGCGCCGAGCTGCGCGCCATCACCAGCAGCTGTGAGGCTCGGGTCGATGATCACCGGTTGGTCACCGACGATGCCGGCCTGCGGGCCGCTCTCGATCTGGCAGGAGTCGAGCTCATCGGGTGGCATCCGCTCAAGGAACTCATGGCGGAGCAGGCCTGACCTCGGTTCGCCCGAACGCTCAGCCGGATCTGAGCGGGCATGCGGCCCACAACCCGCGGGTGGCATCTCGCGCCACTCGTTCCGCCGACCGGAACCGATCGGCGTAGGTCGTGTTCGGAGCGATGCTCAGGACGTGGGCGTATCCCTCGCTGACCATCTCGAGGTTGACGAACATCGAGTCGGAGGATCGGTAGACGTAGGCCAGCAGTCGGCCGTAGACGTCGCGGCTCTCGGCGTCTCGCTCGAGCCGGATCGGCGTGTGAGGGGGGAGGAGCTCCTTCATTCGAGCGCTCGCCTCCTTGCCGAAGCATTCGACGGGTTTGCGAGGATCGACGCTCTCGGGCGTGTTGAAGCCGATCATCCGGATCTTCTCGGACTTCCCGGAGATGTCGGCGACGATCGTGTCGCCGTCGACGACCCGGACCACCGAGGCGTTCGAGCCCTGAGGGGCCGCGGTCTGCTCGACCGAGCTGACACAGGATGTCGTCAGGGCGAGCGCGAGCACACCCGCGACCAGGGCGCCGAAGCGTCGCGAGACCACGACGGCGCTCAAGCTCGTTGGATGAGCGTGCCGGTTCCGAGACCGCCGCCGCAGCACATGGTGACCAGTGCGTTGGTGCCGTCGATTCGTTCGAGCTCGTTGAGCGCCTTCGTGATCAGGAATGCCCCGGTTGCGCCGAGGGGATGCCCGAGTGCGATCGCACCACCGTTGGGGTTGACCTTGTCGAGATCGGCGCCCAACTCCTTGGCCCACGCCAACACGACCGACGCGAACGCCTCGTTGATCTCGGTGACATCGATGTCGGACATCGCCAGACCGTTTCGTTCGAACAGGTGGCGCGATGCATCGATCGGGCCCGTGAGCATGAGGACCGGGTCGACGCCCACCAGGCAC
>JBBQLA010000641.1:0-1615 GCA_038327485.1 Acidimicrobiales bacterium | reverse complement strand
CGTTCGGCGACAATGTGACCGGACCGATGATCGAAGACGTGCGCAAGATGCTGGCCGAGTGCCCGCCGCTGACCTTGGCCGAAGCCGGCGCATCGATCGCAGCACACGACGTGCGAGCCACGCTCGCGGAGGTCAAGCAGTCGACCACGGTGATCGTGGGCACCAAGGATCGGCTCACGCCCCTGGCCCACGCCCGGCAGCTGGCCACGACGATCCCGGGCGCCGAGCTGATCGTGGTGCCGGGAATGGGTCACCAGATGATGCAGGAGGACCCCGCGCGGCTCATCTCGATCGTGCGAGCTGCGGAGGCAGCGTTGTGACGCCGCGGGGGTTCCACGTGCACGTCGGCAACGCCCACATCAAGGACGACACCCGCGACCTGCTCATCGTGTCGACCGACGTCGAGGCGTCGGTGGCCGGCGTGTTCACCCAGAGTCGGTTCGCCGGCCCGAGCGTGACGTTGAGCCGCGACACCATGGCCTCGGGTCGCTCCCACGGGCTGGTCGTGGTCTCGAAGAACGCCAACGTGGCCAACGGCCCAGCGGGGCTCGCCGACGCCGTGGAGCTGCGGGCCTCGGCTGCGTCTGCCATGGGCGCCGCGGCGGAGCGCGTCGTCGTGGCGTCCACCGGGGTGATCGGCCGTCGCTATCCGATGGATCGGATCCGCCGGTACTTCGACGACATCGACCTGGCGGCCGGGTCGGCCACCTTCGCCGACGCGGCGCAGGCCATCATGACGACCGACACCCACCCCAAGTTGGTGAGCGCGACGGTGGGCGACGCCACGATCGTCGGCATCGCCAAGGGCGTCGGCATGATCGAGCCGGACATGGCCACGTTGTTGACGTTCTTCTTCACCGACGCCGCCATCGAATCAGCCGCCCTCGACGCCATGCTGCGCCGGGTGGTGGCGGTCACCTTCAACGCATTGTCGATCGACACCGACACGTCCACCAGTGATTCGGCGGTCATCTGGGCCAACGGGCTGGCCGGACCGGTCGACGAAGCGGCGTTCGAAGCGGCGTTCGCCGGGGTCGCCCTCGGGCTCGTCAAGATGATCGCGGCCGACGGCGAAGGAGCGAGCAAGCTGATCGAGGTCACCGTCCGCGGCGCACGCGACATCGCGTCGGCCAAGTTGGTTGCCAAGGCCATCGTGAACTCGCCGCTGGTCAAAACCGCAGTGCACGGCGCCGATCCCAACTGGGGTCGCCTGGCCATGGCGGTCGGCAAGTGCTCGACGGAGACCGACATCGATCCCGATCGGGTCATCCTGTCGATCGGTGGCATCGAGCTGTATCCGACTCCCGCCGATGATCAGCGACTGGCCGGCGTCGCAGAGCACATGGCCGGCACCGAGGTGCTTCTCGAAGCCGATCTGCAGATCGGCGACGCGACCTTCACGGCGTACGGGTGCGACCTCACCGACGGGTACATCCGCATCAATGCCGACTACACGACCTGAGCTCGCCGTGTCTGACCACTCGACCGACTGGAACCCCGTGTTGCGCGCAGAGTTCGAGCAGCCGTACTGGAAGCCGTTGCAGCAGTTCGTCGCCGCCGAGCGCGCCGCGCACACGGTGTATCCGCCGCACGACGAGGTGTTCGCCGCGCTGCA
>JBBQLA010000640.1:0-1618 GCA_038327485.1 Acidimicrobiales bacterium | reverse complement strand
GAGGAAGGCCGCGAGCTGTACGAGCCGCTCGATCTGAAGATCGGCCAGTGTCGGATGATCGTCGCGGAGCGCGTCGACGCCCGGGTCGATGCCACGCTGGGGATGGCGCAAGCGCACATTCGCGTCGCGACGAAGTACCCGAACATTACCCGCGATTATCTCTTGCGCCGCGGGCTCACCGCGGAGGTCATCAAGCTCTCCGGTGCGATCGAGCTCGGTCCGCTGACCGGCCTGTGCGAGCGCATCGTCGATATCACGCAGACCGGAGAGACCCTCCGCCAGAATGGCCTCGTCGAAGTCGATACCGTTTGCCAGGTATCGAGCCGGCTCGTCGTCAATCCGGCTCGCCTCAAGCTCGACGGCGATCGACTCGGTGCACTGATCGACGCGCTCGAGCGTGCAGTGTAGGATCGTCCGAGGTGTCGTCTGACCTGCGTCCATTTGTAGCCGAAGAGATCCGGCTGCACCCGCGCGTCGCGTACCAAGGCGTGCTGTCCGAAGAAGGTGCGGCCACGCGCGTCGCTGCCGCGCTACCGCCACTGCAACGGTTTCGCCACGACTACCACGGCGCGATTTCGATCGTCGATTGGGATCACCGGCTGCCGTCGCAGAACCTGATCCTTCGCGTGTACGGCTACTACAGCGACGACACGCTCGAGGCCGGCTACGAGGCGTTCGACGACCGGCTCGAGATGATCGCCGACCGAGATAAGTACCCCGAGTTCGACGTCCCCGACTTCGACGGGTTGGCGGCGGACGAGGCCTACGAGATCGAGCTGTCCCCGAGCGGTCAGGTCGGCCGGTGTCGGTTGACCTCGGCGTGGCGGCGCACCGTCGCTGCACGTGATGCGCAAGCCGCGGTCGCCCTGGTCCAGACCTGCGAGGAGTACCAGCGGCTGGTCGCGTCATCGCCGTCCCGGCCGACGTACCTCGGCGATCTCGAAGCGGTGTCGTGGACCCCGCCGTGCGAGAGCGACCACCAGCGGTGGACCCTGGACGTCTGGTATCTGCTCGCGTTCGACGGTCGGATCGGCTCGGGGCGTTCGTTCCTGGCGGACCTCGAAACCAAGCAGATCGTTTCGGTGCGTGACTTTTCCGTACGCACTGGATAGGGCCCCGCCTCAGGCTGGGTGAGGGCCTGTCATGGCATGCGCGTTGTAGAGGTGCGGCCAGGTAGGGAACTCTTCGTTTCAAGATGCGCGCACTCTATCTCCCGTTTGTTTTGGGCCTGATTGCCGCCTGCGGACCCAGTGATCGCAACGCCGGCCAATGCACGGATTCCGCCCATTGCGATATGGGGCCCTGCAACGCAGGAGACACGCGCAGCTGCTACATGGGCCAGATGGGCACCGAGGGTGTCGGGCCCTGCACGGGTGGAACGCAGACCTGCTTGGCCGGCGGGAACTGGGGCAGCTGCGAGGGCGAAGTCCTGCCGGCGACCGAGAATTGCACCGACGGGGTCGACAACAACTGCAACGGGATGGTCGATGAAGACATCGACCAGGATGGCGACGGCTACACGTCGTGCCATGGCGATTGCTGCGACTCGACGGAGTGCTCGAACCCGGCGGAGGTGAATCCGGGCGCGTTCGACGTGCCCGGTGACGGCGTCGATAAC
>JBBQLA010000639.1:0-1625 GCA_038327485.1 Acidimicrobiales bacterium | reverse complement strand
CAAGGCCCGGCCGTGGGACCTCGAGCAGATCGAGTCGACCTGCACCTCGTGTTCGGTGGGGTGCCGCATTGCCGTTCAGTCGTCGTCGAACCAGGTGCTTCGCTACCAGGGCGTCGACTCCGACCCGGTCAACTGGTCATGGCTCTGCGACAAAGGTCGGTTCGGCTTCGAATCGGTGAACCACGAGGATCGACTCCGTGAGCCGCTCGTCCGCTCCGGCGACCAGATGGTCCCGGCGCGCTGGAACGACGCGCTCGACACCGCAGCCGGGCTGATCCGCCAGGGACTCGACCGCAATGGTCCCGGCGGCGTGGCCGTCCTCGGCGGCGCGCGACTGACGAACGAGGCGGCCTACGCCTGGGTGAAGCTCGCCAAGGGCGTCATCGGCACCGACCACGTCGACGCGCAGCTGGGTGACGGTCTGCCTGCGGAGGCGGCGTTGGGCCTGCCCAAAGCCACCATCGACGACGTGTGCCGCCCGGGTGGCACGGTCCTCTACCTCGGACCCGATCCGAAGGAGCAGCTGCCGGTGCTGTTCATCCGGTTGCGTCACGCAGTCGTGAACGACGGCGTGACGTTGATCGAGCTGGCGCCGCAGTCGACGGGCTTGTCGAATCTCGCCACCCAGTCGCTGCACTACCGCCCGGGTGACGCGGCGACGTTGGTCGCCGCGCTCCTCGACGGATCTGCCGCGTCCGCGGCCGGCGTCGACGGTGAGCGCGTCGCGGCGACAGCCGCGCTCCTCCAGGCTGCCGACGGTCCGATCTCGGTGGTGCTCGGGCGGCCCTCGCTCGCAGAAGCCGACGCGACGATCGTCGATGCCGCGGCGCTGCTGGCCGGGCGCTTCGAGGGCGTTCGCTTCCTCTCCGCACTGCGGCGCGGCAACGTGCACGGAGCGCTCGACGCGGGCATGGCGCCGGGCCTGTTGCCCGGTCGAGTGCGTCGTGGCGATGCGCGCGACTGGTTCGCGGAGGCCTGGCCGACCGTTCCCGACGCCGATGGCTTCGATGCTCGTGCCATGTTGCAGGCGGCCGCCGACGGCAGGATCGACACGCTCGTGCTCGTCGGTGCCGACCCGCTCAACGACTTTCCTGATCGTGATCTCGCTGATCGAGCGCTGATGGGCGCCCGAAACGTCATCGCGGTCGATCTGTTCCTCAACGAGTCGACCCGCCGCGCCGATGTGGTGCTCGCTGCCGCCGGCTTCGCCGAGGTTGCTGGCACCACCACCAACATCGAAGGCCGCGTCACCGTGCTCAACCACAAGGTGACCGCGCCCGGCACGGCGCGACCCGACTGGGTCATCGCCACGGCGTTGGCCCAGCGACTGGGCGCCGATCTCGGCTTCGATTCGGTCGACGACATCTGGGCCGAGATCGAGGAGCTCTCCGTCGTGCACTCCGGCCTCACCGCTGCGATGCTCACCTCGAGTGAGCATGCCGATGGCGTGGTCGTGCCCTTGCCCGCACCCGTCGTCGAGGCTCCCGAGGACGTGGAGACAGCGGCCGATACGGATGCCGGCGGCGCCGATGTCGAGGCCGGCACTGATGTCGAGGCCGGCACCGATGATGCCGGCGCTCTCGAGGTCGACCCGGTCGAGGCCGGCGCTGTCGAGGTCGACGGAG
>JBBQLA010000638.1:0-1625 GCA_038327485.1 Acidimicrobiales bacterium | reverse complement strand
AACTCAACCAACGCCGACGCCCACTCCAGCAGATCCGCGCTGCCCAGCAGATCCACACTGTCGGCCCCGCCGGCCAACGATCTCAGTTCTGCCATCGATGACTCGAACATGTGTACGACTCTCACAGCACATCATCAAGCTGACAACGGAAAGGGCAAGTAATTCGTGGCAGGGTGTGCGCCGTGGAAAAGATCGATGTCCTCATCTGGCGGCGCGACGGAATCGACGTGCCGACGATCCGCCGTGCACTCACCGACGACGTTGGACCCCGCCTGCTCGAGAACGAGACGGCGAGGATCACCGAGCTGGTCGTGCACACCGCCGACACCAACGAGGCCATCCCGAAACCCACGTTGCTGATGGGTCGTGGCGCCGACCTCGCGGCGGTGATCACTGTGTGGCTCGACTCGATCGACGACCGGACCATCGTCCTCGACTCGATCGCGGAGGCCACCCTGACACGTCCGGGCGACGGCCTCGACGCCTACCTGGTGACCGAATCGGTTCCGCAGCGTCGGACCGACCGGGACTGGGCCGATGGCATGATCAGCCCCGGCATCACCCACTTCACCTGCTTCCCTCAGCCGACCCGACTGAGTGACGAGGACTTCTACCGGGGCTGGCACGACATCCACACGCCGGCGTCGTTTCGGCTGCACCCGCTCCGATGGGAATACGTGCGCGATTCGGTGGTCCGAGCGCTCACTCCGGTCGACCGGCCGCTCGGTGCCATCGTGTTCGAACGATTTCGCACGATCGAGGACTACACCGACCCGGCACGCCTCTACGGCGGACCGGAGACGCTGGACGAGACGATGCAGCATCTGCCCCTCTATGCCGACTTCGAGGATCTCGACTCGCGCCCGCTGCACGAGTTCATCCTTCGCTGACCTACGCTCACCGGGTCGGTGAGTCAGCCGGGTGGCCGCGGTGCGGCACGAGCAACTCCTCCGGGAGCGATACGTGCCGGTCGAGGAAAGTCGGGACTCCACAGGGCAGGGTGCTGGTGAAAGCCAGGCGGGGGCGACCTCGCAGACAGTGCAACAGAGAAGAGACCGCCGATGGCGGGACGCCCCTCGGGACGGCTCGCACAGGCAAGGCTGAAACGGTGCGGTAAGAGCGCACCAGCGTCACGAGTGATCGTGGCGGCTCGGTAAACCTCACCCGGAGCAAGGCCAGAACGTGGGATGGGCTGCCCGTCCGTTGCTTCGGCAACACCCACAGGTGGGCCGCACAGATGGATGGTCACCCAAGCGTCACCGCAAGGAGACGCCGGACAGGATCCCGCTTACAGGCGGACTCACCGACACCCCCGGACCACCTCAGGCCGACTCCCCGAATGCGTGCAGCGAGGGCACTCCTCTGCTCACGTCGATTCGGCAGATCGACGCCGGAGCGACGAACATCCGCCACGAGACCTCGTCGCCGACCCCGAGCGCCCACGCCACCGATGCCTTCAAGGGAGACACATGTGTCACCACCACCACCGTCCGGTCCCGGGCTGCCTCGACCAGCGAGTCGAGACCATCGCGAACTCGAGACGAGAGCTCAGCGAGCGACTCGCCGCCGGGCGGCATGAACTCCAGGTCGGCTCGCCATCTGGCCCAGTCCTCGGATGACACGTC
>JBBQLA010000637.1:0-1630 GCA_038327485.1 Acidimicrobiales bacterium | reverse complement strand
GAAACCGAAGCCCGGTCCGTAGACCCGCCCGGCGAGGATCAGCAGGAAGAACACCATCTCGACGCCCGCAGTGCCCGCCCCGATCGGACGCAACGCCGCGCCGATCGCCGACAGCACTCCCAGCATGGCCAGCGCCTTGGTGTCGATCCCGCCGTCGGCCATCTCGGCCAGAAGAATGCCGATGAGCGCAGGGAGGATGATCACGAACACGAACGGTGCGTCGCGATCGTGGCCCATGCCCGACGCGCTCTGCACGAACAGCGGCCACAGGAACATGATCAGCCCAGCGGCCGAAGCGATCACGAGCGCGGCGGTCGCCCGCGGCCGAAGCGCGATCACCCGTGCCCGTCCGGTGCTCACGCGCCACCTCCGATGGCGTCGGCCACTTGCGCGACGGTCAGCCACGGCTGAGGCGCCAGGATCTTGGACACCTGGGGAGCGAACGCTGGCGACGATGCCACGACCTCAGCCGTGAGGCCGTCGGCGACCAGCTCGCCGTCGGCCATGACCACCACACGATCGGCGACACCGGCCACGAACTCCACGTCATGGGTGGCGATCACGACGGCCGCCCCACCCGCGGCGTGCTCCGCGATCACTGCGGCCAGTCGATCCTTGGCGGTGGAGTCGAGCCCGCGAGTCGGTTCGTCCAACAGCACGATCCGAGGCGAGCAGGTGAGCTGGATGGCCAGCACGAGTGCGAGGCGTTGGCCCTCGCTCAGATCGCGCGGGTGGGCCTCGGGATCGACCTCGCCGATGAGCCGTTCCAGCAGCGCTCGACACGTCGGCGGGTCGACCCGGGCGTCGCGGTCGGCCTGATCGCACTCGGCTTCGACCGTCGACAGGTACAACAGATCCGCCGGAGTCTGCGGAACCAGCCCGATCACGGTACGAGCCTCGGCACGACTCATCGCTGCCGGGTCGGCACCGTCGACCGCGACGGCGCCGCCGTGACGAGCCCCCGACCCCTGCAGCGCCCACAACAGTGACGACTTGCCGGATCCGTTGCGACCCATCAGCGCCACGACCTGACCGGGGGCAAGCGTCAGGTCGACCTCGCGAACCGCCACGTGATCGCCGTAGCGCACGGTCACCGAGCGAGCCGTCAGCGCTGCAGCCGCGTGAGGGGTGATCGGTGCAGGAACCGGCGCCACGGGCTCGAGTCGGTTGCGAAGATCGGTGGCCTGCCGGCGGGCGTCGCGCACCGAGAGCGGCAGCGGCGACCACCCGGCGAGGCGACCGAGCTGCACCACCGGCGGAGCGATGGCTGACACCGCCATGATCTCGGTCGGTGAAGCGTGTCGCACCGTCCCGTCGCCCGGCAGCAGGATCATCGAATCGGCGTACTGGACGACCCGTTCGAGTCGGTGTTCGGCGATCACCACGGTCATGCCGAGGTCGTGCACCAGCCGGGCGATGGCCGAGATGACCTCCTCCGCCGCGGTCGGATCGAGCGCCGAGGTCGGCTCGTCCAACACCAGGATCCGCGGGTGCGCGGTGAGCACCGATCCGATGGCCACGCGCTGTTGCTGGCCGCCGGACAACGTGCGAAGCGGTCGACGTCGCAGCTCGGCGATGCCCAACAGGTCGAGGGTCTCCTCGACCCGTTTTCGCATCACCCCGGCGGGGA
>JBBQLA010000636.1:0-1630 GCA_038327485.1 Acidimicrobiales bacterium | reverse complement strand
GGGCAGATCGCGCAGAGACTCCTCGAAGGAGATTCGGCGGGTCGGGATCTTGCGGTCAAGGGGGTTGCTCGTCGAGCTCGATGTCATCGGTGCCTCCGGCGTCAACGAGCACTCTAGACCACCAGAGCATTTCCCTCAAATACTCAATTCGGGGTATGCTGACGTCGTGACCGACACGATGACCAGCCGGGGGGAGCAGACCCGCCGCTCGATCCTCGATGCGGCAATCGAGCGCTTCGGTCGCGACGGGTACCGCAGCACGTCGGTGGCCGACATCGCCCGCGACGCCGGCGTCGGCGGAACGGTCACGTTCGCCTACTTCCCCAACAAGGAGGCGCTGTTCCTCGCCGCCATGGACGAGGACGCTGCGTCGGTGATCCACGAGGGGTTGTCGAGCATCACCGACGGATTGGGCTCTGCCGACTGGCGACAGACGTTGATCTTCACGCTGGTCGAGGCGGTGGAGGGACACCCGCTGGCCCGCCGAGTCCTGGCCGGACTCGAACCAGACGTGACCGATCGGGTGTTGGGCATTCCCGCTTTGGCCGAGCTGCGCAAGGCGTGCGCCGGCCGGATCCGAGCGGAGCAAGCTGCAGGCACCGTCCGCACCGACGTTGATCCTGTGTCGATGGGCAACGGCATCGTCTCGATCATGCTGTCGCTGCTCATGTCGGTGGTGCAGGTCGGCACCGAGGTGGCATTGGCCTACGGACCTGACGTTGCCGCCGTGTTCGAAGCGGCCCTCGGGCGCCCCGCTCCTCCACGGAAGTGACCTGCTCGAATCACTCGGATTGCAGGACCGACAAGATGTTGCCGGCAGGATCCTTGAACCACGCGATGAGTGGCCCGCCGTGACGGTTGATCCCTCGCTCGTCGACCCAGTCGTAGTGCTCGAAAGTCACGCCGCGGAGCACCAGCTCATCGACGGTGGCTTCGATGTCGACGACCGGGAAGTTGAGCATCGTGTACGTCGCAGGTTCATGATCCGCCTTGGGATACACGAGGGTCTCGTGATCGACCTCGGTGTGCAGCGTCAGCATCCCGTTGGCCTCGGTCACCCGAAGGCCCAACACCTCGCCGTAGAACTGCTGTGCCGTCCCGATGTCGTCGACGGAGAAACCGCTGAATGCGGTGGTGAGCTCGACCATCGCCTGAGTTTGTCACCTGCACCGAGGCCGGGTCGTCAGTTCAGAGCACTCCAAGAGAACGTGGCGACGATCGGTCCGCAGGCGGCGTCGGCGAGCGCTCTGCTTGACTTGCCGGATGCGTGACTCCGTGACCGTCCACATCAACGCCACACCCGACGAGGTGTGGGCGCTGGTGAGCGACGTCACCCGGATCGGCAGCTACAGCCCCGAAACCTTCGAGGCGGAATGGCTCGACGGGGCGACTGGCCCGACGGTCGGCGCTCGTTTCCGAGGACACGTGAAGCGCAACGGCAAGGGTCCGACCTACTGGACGACCTGCAGCGTGGTGACCGCGGAGCCCGGCGTCGAGTTCGCCTTCGGTGTCGGGCCTCCCGGCAAGGCGATCAACACGTGGGGCTATCGCCTGGAACCATCCGGCGACGGAACCGATGTCACCGAGTCCTTCCGACTCGCCGACAACATCGCCATGAAGATCTATTGGG
>JBBQLA010000635.1:0-1635 GCA_038327485.1 Acidimicrobiales bacterium | reverse complement strand
CTGGGCTCGACATCATTCCTGTCACCGAATATGTGACGCCCGCTCATTGGGATCGTTTGGGCGCGACGCAACGAGCCAACCCTGACGTGCTGATCTGGCCGGGACGGGAAGTGATCACGTACTTCGGCCACATGATCGTGTTGAGCGAGACGCCCTCGAACATCGAGTATCGGGTCGGCCACGACGGCGTCACGATCGGTGACATCCAACGGTCCGCGGCCGCCGACGGTGCGCTCGTCTCGATCGCTCACCCGACGATCTACCCGCCGGCCACGTTCGGATCCGCGTGTCGCGGCTGCTTCTACGAACTCCTCGACGACACCGATTGGGCGGCAACGAACCTCATTGAGGTGGTGACCGAAGGCTCCCTCGCCGAACTCGGCGGAAAAGACATCCCCAACCCCTTCGTTCGCACCGCCATTGAACTGTGGGAGCGGTTGTTGCGCGAGGGTCACCGACTCGTCGCCGTGTCAGGTTCGGACGACAAGCAAGGCAACAAGTACGGCAAGACCTCCACGATGGTCTATGCCAACCAGCTCAGCCGACCGGCCGTCGACGAAGCGCTCCGGCGCGGACATGCCTACGTCAAAGGACTCGGCAAGGAGAGCCCGACCTTGGACCTCACCGCAACCACCACCGATGGAACGACCGCCATGTTCGGCGACACGCTCGTCGCTGACACGGCGACGATGAAACTCACCGTGAGCGGCGCTGTCGGCGACACCCTGACCGTGAGGCGCAACGGCACCGAGGTCGAGCGGGTCGCCGTCACCAGCGACCCGTTCGTGCACGAGTCGCCGATCGCCCGGGTCGCCGACGAAGGGCCGCTCGGAACGTTCTGGGGAGCCGAAGTGCTCGATACCACCAAGGCCCCGGGCGCCGAGTTGGCCGTGGATATCGCCAATCCGATCTTTCTGGCTGACACAGCCCGACCTGAGCCCAAGCTCCCCACATTCACATCGCCGAGCACGCCAGCCGCTCCGGCCGCCGAATCACCGTCACCTCCGGCCGCCAGTTCCACATCCAATGCGTCATCGTGGCCGGTGATCGTCGGCATTCTCGGCGCGGTCGTGATCGTCGGTGCTGGGCTGATGATCGCGCGACGACGTCGATCAAGCTGAACCTTCGGAACACTTCACCGCTGGCAGCGGTTGGCCAGGCCATGATCGTTGAAATCTGGTCCGATGTCGTCTGTCCCTGGTGCTACATTGGCAAGCGGCGTTTCGAGGCGGCGCTGGAGCGCTTCGAGCATCGCGAGCAGGTCGAGGTGATCTGGCGGAGCTACGAACTGGACCCCACCGCCGCAGTCGACAGCCACGTCGTCGACCTGGTCCACCATCTGGCGCAGAAATACGGCACCGATCGATTGTCGGCCATGGCGATGATGGACCGGGTGTCCGAGGTCGCCGCCAGCGTGGGCCTCTCGTACCGGTTCGATCTGGCACGACGATCCTCGACCTTCGATGCCCATCGACTCATCCATCTCGCCGCCACGACGAACGATGCCGACGCCATGAAAGAACGACTCATGCGTGCCTATTTCTGCGAAGGCGAGGACGTCGCCGACCACGACACGCTCGTTCGTCTCGCTGGCGAGATCGGTCTCGGTTCCGATTCTGTGTCGACCATGCTGCG
>JBBQLA010000634.1:0-1678 GCA_038327485.1 Acidimicrobiales bacterium | reverse complement strand
CTCGACGGAGGTGCCGATCTGAGAGCGGTGCAGGAGCTTCTCGGTCATGCGGACGTCGCCACGACGCAGGTGTATACGCATGTCAGCCGGGAGCGACTGAGGCAAGTCCACGAGTCGACGCATCCGAGGGCGTGAGCATGGCGGGTCAATTGTCCGAACGAACTGATACCGAGCTGGCCGAGCTCTGGTCGAGTTACAAGGATCACGCGCCCGACGGGGTTCGCGACGCGCTCATCATCCACTACTCGCCACTGGTCAAGTACGTGGCGTCCCGAGTCGCTGTCGGTCTGCCGCAGAACGTCGAGCAGGCCGACCTGGTCAGCTACGGCATGTTCGGGCTGATCGACGCCATCGACAAGTTCGAGCCCGGGCGCGGTTTCAAGTTCGAGACCTACGCCATCAGTCGGATCAAGGGCGCCATCCTCGATGAACTGCGTTCGATCGACTGGGTCCCCCGATCGGTCCGAGCCAAGGTGCGTTCCATCGAGAAGGCCTACGCCAAGCTCGAGGCCAAGCACCGCCGGGGCCCAACCGACGAAGAGGTCGCCGCTGAGCTCGGGTGGACCGAGGTCCAGTTCCAACAGAACCTGTCGCAGATCTCCACCGTCGGCCTCGCCGCTCTCGACGAGATCCTCGTCGTCGGCGGCGACCGCGGCGAGACCCTGACCTTGGGCGACACCATTGCCGATGGCAGCCACGGACCCATGGGTGCATTCGAAGTGGCCGAGCTCCGCCAATTGCTGGCCCAGGCGATCAATGGCATGCCCGAACGTGAGAAGGTCGTCCTGACCCTCTACTACTACGAGAACCTCACCCTGCAGGAGATCGGCCGAGTGTTGGGGGTGACCGAGTCACGGGTCTGCCAGATCCACACCAAGGCTGTACTGCAACTCCGGAACCGACTTTCGGGCATGGACCGCGAACCCGATTGAGATCGCTGCGACCAGCCCTGTCGCGCCACTTCCCCTCCGATGCTTCCCCACGAACCATCAGGAGAATTCCAATGTCCATCACCACTCGCCTCGGCCTCGTGTTGGCCGCGCTCGCGCTCGTTCTCGGCAGCACCGCTGCGTCCAGCGCTCGACCGGTCAACTATCGCCCACCGGTGACCGCACCGATCCTCGATCCGTTCCGGGCGCCGAAAGGCCCCTACGCGGCCGGCAATCGCGGGATCGACTATGACACCAGCCAGGGCGAGCGGGTCGTAGCGATCGGGATGGGCAGCGTGACCTTCGCCGGCAAGGTTGCCAACGTGCCGTACGTGACCATCACCCATCCTGACGGCCTACGCAGCACCTACTCCCTGCTGCGCATTGTCGTGATCGTCGGTCAGAAGGTGCGAGCGGGTCAGCGACTCGGGACCGCGGCCGAGCAGATGCACCTCGGTGTACGCCGTGGCAGCGTCTACATCGATCCGGCGTCGATCTTCGCCAAGCCGAAGGCGGTGATCGTGGCGACCCCGGCAGCTTCGCTCGGAGCGGCACTGTCCCGCTAGCATGACCCCCGTCCTGGATCTCCTGGGATGGGCGCTTCGCCCGATTCAACACCGTTCGCACACTCGGTCGCCTTCAGGGCGCGTCGAACGGCGAGAACAACCGTATGAAAGGTGAACGATGGCTGCCGTCGTGACCATGAAGCAATTGCTCGAGGCCGGGGTCCACTTCGGACACCAGACCCG
>JBBQLA010000633.1:0-1689 GCA_038327485.1 Acidimicrobiales bacterium | reverse complement strand
GCATCATCGCGGGGACCGGCAGGTTGGTCGACCCGCACACGGTCATCGCTGACACCGCCGACGGTCCCATCGAGATCCACGCCGATGCGATCCTCGTGTCGACCGGCAGCCGGCCTCGCATCCCCGACTTCGCCAAGCCGGACGGCGAGCGCATCCTCACCACCCGAGACGCGTACCCACCGAGCACCATGCCCGGCCACCTGATCGTGATCGGCTCCGGCGTGACCGGCGTGGAGTTCGTGCACATGTTCAGCTCGTTCGGCTCGAAGGTCACGCTCGTGGTCAGCCGCCAGCAGGTGCTGCCGCAGAAGGACCCAGAGGTCGCAGCGGTGTTGGAGGACGACTTCCTGCGGCGTGGTGTGAAGTTGCTGAAGGGCGCTCGCGCCATCGGAATCGACCACACCGACGAGGGTGTGGTGGTGCGGTGCGACGATGGCCGCCAGGCCGCCGGGACCCACGTGCTGCTGGCCATCGGTTCGATCCCCAACTCCGAGGGCCTCGGACTCGAAGCGGCGGGTGTCGAGATGGACGGACCGTACGCCGCCAACCTCGACCACCATCTGCGCACCAACGTGCCGCACATCTACGTTGCCGGGGACCTGTCGGGGAAGCTGCCGCTGTCGTCGGTGGCGTCGATGCAGGGCCGCAAGATCGCCGAACACGTCATGGGCATGCACATCGTCGAGCACCGCCACCTCGACTACGACAAGGCCGCCTCCGCCATCTTCACCGATCCCGAGATCGCCGATGTGGGTCTGGCCGAGGCCGATGCCTTCGCTGTGGGCCGCAAGGTACGGGTGACCAAGGTGCCGTTCGCCACCACCGCCAAGGCGCTCATCAATGGTGATCCTCGGGGGTTCGTGAAGATCGTCAGCGACCCCGCTACGGGCGTGGTGTTGGGTGGCTCGATCGTCGGCCGGCACGCAGCGGAGCTCATCAGCGTGATCGCACTGGCTGTCACCGCCGGTCTGCGGGTGTCCGACATCGCCGAGAGTCTGCTGGTGCACCCGGCGCTGGCCGAGGCGTTGGCCGACGCGGCCGAGTGAGGTTGCTGTCATGACCACATCACACGATGCCCTGGCCGATCGCCTCGAACAGGCGGTCGTGCATGTCGCCGACCATGACGGTGTGGACGAACTTCGACGACAACACCGTCGAACGCGATGCATCCATGGCCACGATCGGGTGGCTGAGCCGCAAGGTTGCGGACCTGCGCTACGAGGTCGTGGACCGAATCGAGATTCCCGGCGGATTCGTGCAGCAGCACATCCTTCGCGGCGCCGGCCCCAACGGAACCGTCATCGCGATGCCGGCCTGCCTGGTGGTCACTGTCGACAACGATGTGGTCACCTCCATGCGCGAATACTGCGACCCCGCCGCCATCACCGCCGCCTTCACCCCAATCGATTTGTAGGGCCACTCGGTACACCTTGGTACGCGGCGGCGCGACAGATGCGTGAGGTTCAGTGTCACACCGCGCCAATACGTTCGGGTCGATGAACGGTGAGAACGAACTTCGAGCGATAGCTGCCAGTCAACTCGGTCATGTGAGCCGGTCTCAGGCGGTGGCGTGCGATCTGAGGGTGAGTCGGCTGGTCGCATCACGACGCTAGTTGGAGGTGACTCCACAGGTGTTCAGGCTGGCGGGAGCGCCCAGATCGCGAGGCGAACGGGCAATTGCAGCCGTCC
>JBBQLA010000632.1:0-1691 GCA_038327485.1 Acidimicrobiales bacterium | reverse complement strand
TCGGACTGCTGTACCGCACCGGGTATTTCCGTCAACGTCTCGACACCTCGGGTGGCCAACACGAGTACTGGATCGATGCCGACCCCGACCGAATGCCGTGCGTGAGAGTCCGAGATGCGGCGGGCGAGCCGCTGATCCTGGTCGTCCCCATCGACGGGGAGGACGTCGCGGTCGGCGTGTGGAGGGTCGACGTCGGGCGGGTCCCGCTGTATCTGCTCGACACCGACCAACCGACGAACTCCGCGGTGGGTCGTTGGGTCACCTCGCGGCTCTACGAACAGAACCGGACGATCCGTCTCGCCCAGTACGCCGTGCTCGGCGTCGGAGGGATCCGACTCCTCGAGGCCTTGGGGATCGAGCCGGCGGTGCACCACCTCAACGAGGGGCACCCGGCGCTCGCAACCGTCGCGCGCGTCGCTCGCCGAGTCGCCGCAGGGGACTCGGTGTCCGACGCCTGGACGGCGGTTCGCGACGAGTTCGTCTTCACCACCCACACGCCGGTACCGGCGGGCAACGAGACCTACTCCCGCAAAGAGGTCCTGGGGGTGCTGCACGAGATTGGTGAGCTGACCGGCGACCTGGAACGTTTCGTGGCCATGGGCCGGATCGACCAGGCCGACCGGTCCGAACCATCGGGCATGACGGCATTGGCGCTGCGGACGAGTCGATCGGCCAACGGTGTGAGCCGACGGCACGGTGATGTCGCCCGGCACATGTGGCAGCCCTTGTTCAACGCTGCGACACCCGTCGAGGTGCCGATCACCCACGTGACCAACGGCGTGCACATCCCGACGTGGCTCGCAGCACCGATGGCCGAGTTGCTGGACCAACATCTGGGCGAGGGGTGGCGTCAGCGAGCCGACGACCCGGCAACGTGGGAACCGGTCGACGACATCGGCGGGGCCGACCTGTGGGCGACCCGCTGCGAGTTGCGTCGCCGGCTGATCACCATGGTGGAACACCGAGCGGTCAACGACCGTCTACGACGCGGCGAGGAGGTCGACTACGCCGCGGCGGCCGACACGTTCGATCCCAACCGACTCACCATCGGATTCGCGCGGAGGCTCGCGACCTACAAGCGCCTCCACCTCCTCAGCCTGCAACCCGAACGCGCCATCGCCCTGCTCAGCGGGGACCAGGGCATCCAGTTCGTCTTCGCCGGCAAGGCGTATCCCACCGATGAGGGAGCCAAGCAGATCGTGCGCGAACTGTTCGGCCTCAAACACCGTCCCGGGGTCTCCGGCCGGGTGGCATTCCTCGAGGACTACGACATGTCGCTGGCCGCCGTGTTGGTCTCGGGCTGTGATGTCTGGGTCAATCTGCCGCGCCCGCCGCTCGAGGCGAGTGGTACGAGCGGGATGAAGGCTGTCCTCAACGGTGGGCTCCACCTGTCGGTACTCGACGGATGGTGGGCCGAGGCGTTCGACGGCACCAACGGGTGGGGCCTCGACGGAGAGGTCGAGCCCGACGAGGGAGCCCAGGACGCCCGCGACGCCATCCGACTCTTCGACCTGCTCGAGAACGAGGTGGTCCCCACCTTCTCGCGACGCGACGACGCCGGTCTGCCCGTCGAGTGGCTGCGCCTCATCAGGTCGAGCCTCAAGTCCAACGGCCCGCGGTTCTCCGCCACCCGGATGGTGCGCGAATACACCCAGCGGATCTACCCGAGACAGACCTGAGCCACCGCTGCT
>JBBQLA010000631.1:0-1692 GCA_038327485.1 Acidimicrobiales bacterium | reverse complement strand
CGGCGGCCGTGGGTGCGTTGACCCACGAGTTCGCCTCGATCTATCTGCTGTCGCTGGTGGCGGTGCCGGCCGGCGGCACGATCTGGCTGTCCCGCTACAGCAAGCGCGACGCCCGGCTCTCGATCAGTCGTCTCGAGCTCGAGCGTCGTGCTCACGAGGTCTTGTCGCAGGAGGATTCAGCCCCTCGCCGATGGGCCGAACGGTTGGCGCCAGCGGTGCTGCCGGACCTGGGTGGCTACGAGGTGGGCACGGCGCACCAAGCGGGGGAAGGCCTCATGTCGGGCGATCTGCTCGACGTGTTCCGGCTGCCGTCGGGTCGTCTGGTGTGCGTCGTCGGCGATGTCAGCGGTCACGACGTCGAAGCGTCGATCACCGCGCTGCAGACGAAGTTCTTGTTGAGGTCCTACCTCCGCCGCTATCGCGACCCTGGCCAAGCGCTCGAGGAGCTCAACACCCAGCTGGTCGACCTGGAACGACCCGAAGAGTTCATCTCGTTGTTCGTGGCGGTGTTCGACGAAGTGGCCGGCACGGTTCGCTTTGCCTCGGCGGGACACCCTCCCGGGTGGTGGTGTTCGGACCGTTCACCTCAGCCGCTGCGTTCGACCGGCCCGTTGCTGATGATGGAACCCAACGCGACGTACCTGTCGACCGAGCTTCGCTTCGGCGCCGGTGACGTGCTGTTGGTGTCGACCGACGGGCTGTCCGAAGCCCGCCACGGTGATCAGTTCTTCGGCGAGGAACGGATCGCGGCGCTGTTGCGTCGGGAGTTCGACGTCAGTCCGTCGGTGCTGTGCAAGAGCCTGATCGATGCTGCGGTGGACTATTCGTCGGGTCCGTTGCTCGACGATGTCTCCATCCTGGCGGTCCGTCGGGCAGCATCTGTGTCGTGACCGACACCTCCGACCAGCTCGAGACCACCGCTGAGCGTCTCGCCGCGGCCAATCAACGCGCCGGTGAGGGCAACCTGCATTCGGGTGCGGCCAAATTGGCGGAGCAGCACAAGCTGTTCGTCCGCGATCGGATCGAGCTGTTGTGCGACGCAGGCAGCTTCGTTGAGGACGGTCGTCTCGCCAACGCGTCGAGTCGCGACCTCCCGGCTGACGGTGTGGTCACCGGCATCGGCGAAATCGACGGTCGGCCCGTCGCCGTGATGGCCAACGACCCCACGGTCAAGGCCGGCTCGTGGGGTGCGCGGACGGTCGAGAAGATTGTGCGCCTGACCGACATCGCCCTGCGCGACTCGCTTCCCATCGTGTGGCTGGTCGACTCGGCTGGCGCTCGCATCACCGATCAGGTCGACCTGTTTCCCGGTCGTCGGGGCGCCGGGCGCATCTTCTACAACCAGGTGCGGTTGTCGGGGAAGGTTCCCCAGGTGTGTTGCCTGTTCGGTCCGTCTGCTGCCGGTGGCGCGTACATCCCGGCGTTCTGCGACATCGTGATCATGGTCGAGGGAAACGCCTCGATGTACCTGGGCTCACCTCGGATGGCCGAGATGGTGATCGGCGAGAAGGCCACCCTCGAGGAGACCGGCGGAGCTCGCATGCACGCCACGGTGTCGGGCTGCGGCGACAACCTGGCGGTCGACGATGCCGATGCCATCGACCAGGCCCGCGCCTACCTCACGTACTTCCCGACCCGATGGGACGGCCCGGCTCCCAGCTACGAAGCGATCCCGCCCGTGCGAGAGCTGAC
>JBBQLA010000630.1:0-1693 GCA_038327485.1 Acidimicrobiales bacterium | reverse complement strand
AGTGGCGCCCGACTGGTTCGCCTGAGCCATGGTCGGCAACGGGCAGGACGACGCTGCGGTTGCGATCCGGCCCGACGGCGAGCAAAGTGTCCGGATGCAGATCGGCGTTCTCGGAGGTACGGGTCCAGCGGGAAGTGGCCTGGCCACTCGCCTCGCGTCAGCGGGCTTCGACGTGGTGGTCGGTTCACGGTCCAGATATCGCGCGCTCGAGGTGGTCGACAAGATCGTCGCCAAGTGGCCGGACCGCCAGCTGTCCATGCAGGCCGGCGACAACCACGAGGCTGCGTCGGCCGAGGTCGTGTTCATCGCCACACCGTGGGATGCCGCAGCGTCGACCGCGAAGGAGTGCGAGCGCGAGCTGAAGGGCAAGGTCGTCATCTCGATGGCGAACGCACTCGCCAAGGTCGGCCACGAGTTCCAGCCGCTGGTGCCGCCCCGCGGTTCGGTGGCGGCATCGGTCCAGGCCGCCGTACCCCGCTCGCTCGTCGCCGCGACGATGCACCACGTGCCCGCCAAGGAGCTCGGCGATCTGAGCGAGCCGGTCGTGAGCGACGTGCTGATCTGCTCCGACCACAAGGCGGCCACCAGCACGGTCATCGACATCGTGCGTCGCATCCCCGACATGCGCCCCCTCGATGCGGGCGAGCTGTCCAACGCGGCCCCGATCGAGGCGTTCGCGGCGGTCCTGCTGCAGCTCAACATCCGGTACAAGACCCGTGCCGCGGTGAAGTTCACCGGCATCGACGTCTGACCGCGATCCGAGGCCGCCCCGACGGTCGCGGGACGCGCTCTTTGGCACCGCCTCCGTTAGCCTGCTCCGAATGGCACGAGGATCTCAGCGGCGATGACCGACCAGCACGACACCGACCCTCGGCAGCCACCGGTGGCCAGCGAGCCGCACCAGGCCGACGAGCCGCTGCGCCTCCACTGCACGGCACGCGGCGAGATCGTTCCGTTCGAGCCGGGTGAGATCGTCACGATGTACACGTGCGGCATCACGCCGTACGACGCGACCCACCTCGGCCACGCGGCGACCTACGTCGGCTACGACATCCTCCAGCGACGGCTGCGCGATCGTGGCCACGACACGCGGTGCGTGCGCAACATCACCGACGTCGACGACGACCTGCTCCGCAAGGCCCGTGAGCTCGGGGTGCACTACCTCGATCTGGCCGCGGCCGAGACCGCCCGCTTCGACGGCGACATGCAGGCGCTGAACATCGTCGAGAGCTGGAGCGAGCCGCGCGCGACCTCGGCCATCGCCGACATCCGCGGCTTCATCGGCATGGTGCTCGATCGCGGCCACGCCTATCAGAGCGGCGGGGCGGTCTACTTCGACGTGGGCTCGTTCGAGCGGTTCGGTCAGGTGTCGCACCTGCCGCGCGAGCAGATGCTCGAGCTGGCGCGGATCCACGGCGGCAACCCGGACGATCCCAACAAGCGCGATCCGCTCGACTTCGTGCTGTGGCAACCGTCGCTGGAGGACGAACCGGCGTGGGAGTCCTTGTGGGGGTCGGGCCGGCCGGGTTGGCACATCGAGTGCTCCGCCCTGGCCCTGCGCGAGCTAGACACCACGATCGATCTCCACGGTGGCGGCAGCGACCTGGTCTTCCCCCACCACGAGTGCGAGGCGGCGCAATCGGAGGCGGCGACCGGCCAGACCTTCGTCCGGCACTGGATGCACCAGGCCATG
>JBBQLA010000629.1:0-1708 GCA_038327485.1 Acidimicrobiales bacterium | reverse complement strand
CCATGTTCACGCCCGACCAGGTGACAACGACCGTACCTACGACTGCCAGCAGTCGAACTCGCCGATCAGGAGACGGTCAGCTTGCACCCGTGAGGCTCGCCCTTCTTTTCGAGAAGGAAGGATGACCGTGTTCAGTTGTTGACTGAACGGGTCGACCAGCGATACTCCGTCCGGAGAGAGTCCCCACAGTCGTCCGTGCCCTGCGGGCCCGAGCAGCTCCACGGAATGACCGCCGTTGTCGACCACATGAGCGACACCCTTAGCTGTCAGGACGCTGCCATCCGACGAGTAGACAGCGTAGTCGTGTGCATCGTTGTGCAGCGCCGACGGATTGACGAGATTTGTGGACTTCAGGGTGGCCAAGACATCGCCCGACTTTCGATTGAGGATCTGGTAGCCGGATACGAGCACGATGTCGTCGTTGGCAAACAGGGCGAATTCACAGGGTCGGTGCAACAGTGGCGGCATCGTACAGGGTCTGGGCGGTTGACCAGCCGAGGCTTCGTCGGGGCATGGTGTTGAGTCGGTGTTCGATGCGGCGCAGGTCTTCAGCGGTGTAGACGCGTAGGTCGGTTCCTTTGCCGACGTAGCGGCGCAGAAGGCCGTTGCCGTTCTCGTTGGTTGGTCGTTGCCACGGGCTGTGGGGCTCGGCGAAGAACACGTCGATTCCGGTCGCGTCGGCGAGCATGGCGTGGTTGGCCATCTCGCTTCCTTGGTCCCAGGTGAGGGATCGGCGCAGGTGTTTCGGGATCCGTTCGATGAGCTCGATCATCGCGGCGAGGGTCGCGTCGGCGCCGTGGTCTTCGGGGAAATCGACGAGCCAGCAGTAGCGGCTGGCTCGGTCGAACACGGTCGCGATCGCGGAACGGTTGAACGACCCGCAGATCAGATCGCCTTCGAGATGACCGACGACCTGGCGGCCCTCGGCCTCGTCGGGTCGTTCGAAGATCAGGTTGAACTCCCCGAGCGGGCCTTTGGTGCTGCGCTCGCCCGCCGAGCGGTGATGTTTGCGGCAGCGCCGGCGGCGGTGCAGGCAGCGGTGGAGTCCTTTGGCGAGTCCGCGGCGGCCGTGGGCGTACACGGCGCGGTAGATCGTCTCGTGCGAGACTGTGGCGGTGACATCGGGGTACAGGTCGCGTTCGAGTTCAATGGCGATCGTCATCGGCGAGTCCAACGCGCGCAACCGGGTCTCGACGTGGGCCGCCAACACGGGGTCGCGGTCGAACACCGTCGAGGTGGAACGCGTGCGCTCGCTCTGCGCTCGGGCGTGTGCGGTCACCGCCGAGTACCCGTCTCGGCCACCGTTGCGCTCGAACTCTCGAGTGACCGTCGAGGGCACCCGATCGAGGCGAGCTGCGATCGAGCGAGCCGACTCGATCGTCACCACTCCGATCTCGATCTGGACGCGTTCGGACATGGACAACGATTCGCCTGGCATGATGAAACCTCAACCGGTCGGGGTGCGGGGTGCCCCGGCATCATGCCGGGTCCGTTGCACCGACCGGTTGATCTCGCCCATCGGCAACGTGTACGTGGCGGACAGCCCGAATTGCGTGGTGAACAAGATCGATCGAGCCGGGCTCATCTCCATCGTCGCCGGTACCGGGACGTGCGGCTACACCACCGGCACGAGCAGCGTCGCCACCACCGCCCAAATCGGGCAGGTCACGGGCATCGTCCGCCGCGCCAATGGTGATCTGTTCATCGC
>JBBQLA010000628.1:0-1728 GCA_038327485.1 Acidimicrobiales bacterium | reverse complement strand
CCAGTGGCTTCGAGCGACGTTTTGGTCGCCTCCATGGCGGCAATGGTGGTGGCCGGAGCGACACCGTGGTCGGACACGCCGCCCACGATCAGGATGCGCGTGGGCACGCCATACAACGAGATGTAGTGCTGGGTGTTGTCGAGGATCGTGCCCTCGTTGACGTAGTAGTGGTTCACGAAGCCGGCCCCGCCGATGCCCGCCATGTACGGCTTCGGGCTCATGTAGGTCGACACGTTCTGGCTGAGGCTGTCGCCGGCCATCCACACCGTTGTGGTGGGCGCAGCGGGACTCCCACCCGTGGTCGGCGCAGGAGCGCACCCGACCGCCATGACCAGTGCCACCACAGCAACGACCGACAATCTGACAGAGTTCTTCGCCATTGACTTCTCCCACCGCCCAACTTGTACGTTGTCACGGTACACGGATTCCGGCGAATCTCCTGATCATGCCGAGGGGGACTCGTCCCCAGAATCCGCCGGTCAGCGGCGAGAGCGCACCAACGCGTGTTGCACCAAGGTCAGCAGCGCGTCGCGAGTCGCGATTCGCTCGCGCGCGTCGGTGTGGAACATGGGCACGTCGGTTCCGATGGCCAGTGCCTCACGCACCGAATCGAGCGAATGGCGCACGGCTCCGTTGAAGCAATTGACCGCCACGACGAACGGAACGCCACGCTGCTCGAAGTAGTCGACCGCGGCGAAACAATCGCCCAGACGTTCGGTGTCGACCAACACCACTGCGCCGATGGCTCCACGAACGAGCTCGTCCCACATGAAGTGGAACCGTTCCTGACCCGGCGTTCCGAACAGGTACAGGATCAAGTCGCTGTTCCCGAGGGTGATCCGGCCGAAGTCCATCGCCACGGTGGTCGAGGTCTTGGTGTCCGAGGCAGCGCCGGCGTCGTCAACGCCTTCCGACACCTTGGTCATGGCGGCTTCCGTCGTCAGCGGGGTGATCTCGGAGATCGACCCCACGAACGTGGTTTTGCCGACGGCGAATCCGCCCGCGACCACGATCTTCACCGGGATCGGAACCTTGGACTCGGTCGACGCTTCGCTCGTCATGGTCATGATCTGCTCGATTCGTGGGTCACAGTGCCTTCAAACCGTCAAGGACCCGCTCCAACAGGCGGATGTCGGGCTGCTCGGTGATCGATCCGCTCCGGGACTCGAGGAACCCCGCGCCGACCAGGTCGCCCACCAACACCCGAGTGGCGCCGATCACCACGTCGAGGTGAGCGGAGATCTCGGCCAGCGAGATGGCCGACTCGGCCAGGCGAAGGATCTGCCGTTGCTCCAACGGAACCTGATCGATGACCAACTTGCCCCGAGCGCTGCACAGCACCAGCGTCTCGAGCGGCAGGTCCAGGGCCGATCGCGTCCGGCCACCGGTGATCGCGTACGGACGCACACGAAAGGACCGCTCGGCCGGCGGGTCAGCCGGTCGCTCGTCACCCGGAAGTCGGAACCCGCTCACCGTGCCAGTGCGCCTTGCAGCTCAGCTCGAAGGTTGGGGGTGAGAGCGGTGCCGCAGCGTTCGACCAGGCGAGCCATCTCGTATCCGACGAGGCCGACATCGGCCGTGGAGTCGGTCATGACCGCCATGAGCGATCCGTCGCTGATGCCAGTGACGAAGATGAAGCCGTACTCCAGCTCGATGATGACCTCGGTCACCCGGCCACCCCCGAAGGGAGCCGACGCTCCGTAGGCCAAGCCGATGAGGCCCGACGAC
>JBBQLA010000627.1:0-1751 GCA_038327485.1 Acidimicrobiales bacterium | reverse complement strand
AGCGGGGCTGTACTTGTGGTTCTTCGGGTCACGGCACGCCAACACGGCCGCCTCGACGATCGCTGCGGGTGTCGGGAAGTCGGGCTCACCGGCCCCGAAGCCGATGACCGGCTCGCCGGCTGCCTGCAGCGCTTTGGCCTTGGCATCGACGGCCAGGGTGGCCGAGGGGGCGATTGCTGCGATTCTTTTGCTGATCCGGCTCGCTGTCACCCCGTCAGCTTGGTGCGACGGGACCGTGCCGGGCGAACTGATTCGCCTCGCTCGCGACAAGGCGAGGAGACTCGGAAGCGATGAGTGACATCACGATCCCCGCTGACCTGCTTCCCGTCGACGGCCGCTTCGGCTGCGGACCGTCCAAGGTCCGCCCCGAGGCCGTCGCTGCGCTCGCGGCCTCTGCCCCCGGCTACTTGGGTACCTCGCACCGCCAGGCCACCGTTCAGTTCGAGGTGGGAGCTCTGCGCAATGCCATCTCCGAGCTGTTGAGCCTGCCCGACGGCTACGAGGTACTCCTCGGCAACGGCGGTTCCACGGTCTTCTGGGACATCGCCACGTTCGGGCTGATCGAACAGCGCAGCCAACATCTCGTGTTCGGCGAGTTCAGCTCCAAGTTCGGCGAGGCGTCGGCGGCGGCCCCGTTCCTGGGCGAACCCGAGATCATCTCGGCTCCCGCCGGCACTCGCGCCGAAGCCCATGCCACTTCGAGCATCGACGTGTACGCCCTGACCCACAACGAGACCTCGACGGGTGTGATGATGCCGCTGCAGCGCCCGGTCGGCGCCGATGACGATGCGCTGGTGCTGGTCGACGCCACCTCGGCGGCCGGCGGCTTGCGTTTCGACGCGGCACAGACCGACGTGTACTACTTCGCTCCGCAGAAGTGCCTGGCGTCCGACGGTGGACTGTGGCTCGCTGCGGTGTCGCCGAAGGCGATCGAGCGCATCGAACGCATCGCCGAATCGGACCGTTGGATCCCGGCGTCGATGGATCTCAAGATCGCCCTCGACAACTCGCGCAAGGACCAGACGTACAACACTCCTGCGCTCGCGACGGTGTTCCTGGCCAACCAGCAGTTGCGATGGATCCTCGACAACGGCGGCCTGGAGTTCTCGGCCGGTCGGTGCGATCAGTCCTCTTCGACGTTGTACGACTGGGCCGAGGCCTCGTCGGTCGCCACCCCGTTCGTCGCTGATCCGGCCGATCGGAGCCACGTCGTTGCCACCATCGACTTCGACGACAGCGTCGACGCGGCCGCTGTGGCCAAGGTGCTCCGCGCCAACGGCATCCTCGACACCGAGCCGTACCGCAAGCTCGGCCGCAATCAGCTCCGAGTCGCCTGCTTCCCCGCCATCGACCCGTCCGACATCCAAGCGCTGGTGGCGTCGATCGACTTCGTGCTCGCTGCGCTGGCGTAACGCCCAGCTGCCGCTCAGGAGATCGTCAGCCCGCCGAGGAGCTGGTTGATCCGAGCCACGGTGCGGTGCCGCAGCGCGTGGTTCCCCACCACCGCGTACAGGCAGAAGGGACGCCCGGCGACCTGGAAGAACACCTGGGCACCGCTGGCGTTGGGAAGCACCCGCTGCTGCACTTCTGGCCGGAAGGATCCATCGGTCAGCCGCGGCACCCCGGTGCGACGGAACAGCTCGGTCGACGCGGCGCCGGGGTCGAAACCGACCAGCGCCACGAACGCATCTGTGCGGCCCAGCCGCTCGACCACACCGCCGCCGTAGTCCGCCGCGACGATGCCGAGCGGC
>JBBQLA010000626.1:0-1757 GCA_038327485.1 Acidimicrobiales bacterium | reverse complement strand
GGGATGACCGAACAACAACATCAGGCAGAACGCCAGGTCTTCGCCCACCGACAGGTGCTCGGGATAGCGAGCCCCGGTGTCGAGCAGATAGCGACGATCGATGATCGGGTCCATGTGGCCGAGGTGGTCGGTGAAGTGTCGGCGCCGGTCGATGAGCTGTTCACCGCCCCACCGCCACGTGTGCCGGGCCGGGTAGCGATGGTCCATGCCGACCGAACCGTCAGCGCCGAGGGTGAAGCCCCACCGGTCGTCGGTGACGACACGACTGTCGGGGTGGCGACCGGCCACGTCCAGCAACACCTCGAAGCGATCGGCGATCAACAGGTCGTCGGCATCCACGAACGCCACCCATGAACCGGTGGCAGCGTCGATGCCGGCGTTTCGCGCGGCGGAGCGGCCACGGTTCTCCCCGTAGGACACCGGGATCACCCGGGCGTCGAGCGCGGCCGCCTGGCCGATGATCTCAGCGGTGGCATCGGTCGAACCGTCGTCGACGACCAACACCTCGATGCCACGGTGGGTCTGGGCCAGGATCGAGGCCAACGTGGCGGGCAGGGTCTCGGCGCCGTTGAACACCGGCACCACGACACTGACGACCGAATCACTCGCGAACACATCGTTCACGAGCTCAGTGCTCACGCGAACAGCTCCGTCACGCGTTCCTTCGCCACCTTGTTCGTTCCGGTCTTGGGCAGGGTCTTCACCACCACGATCCGGCGCGGCGCTTTGTACTCGGCGAGTCGTTCGTCACACCACGCCAGCAACTCGTCGACGGTCACCTTGGACCGGGGACGCAACCTCACCGCCGCCGCAGGGACCTGGCCGAGCGTGTGGTGCGGCAGACCGACGACTGCTGCCTCGAGCACGTCAGGGTGTTCCTCGATCGCCGCCTCGACCTCGAGGGGGTACACCGAGTACCCGCCCGACTTGAGCACGTGCTTCTGCCGGCCCTGAAACACGATCGTTCCGAAGGGACCCGACCGCACGAGATCACCGGTGCGAAGCCAACCGTCGTCGGTCAACGTTTGACGAGTGGCCTCGGCCGAATGCCAGTACTCCCGGAGGATGCCCGGCCCCTTGACCCACAATTCTCCCACTGAGCCCGTCGGCAGCGAACGCCCGCCGGCATCGACGACTCGGAAGCGATAACCGGGGAGCCGGAACCCGAGCGACTCGATGAGGCCCCCGCGCACCAAGGGCAACGACACCTTCGCGGCCACTCCTCCACCGGCTTCGACCATGCCGTAGCCCTCGAGGAACATCGCTTCGCCGACCGGCCCGACGACGGGCAGGCACGCGGATGCGCCGTATCGCTTGAACCGGCGGATGAGGTCGCTCGGCATGGCGTCGGCTCCCGAGCCCCATACACGAATCGACCGCAGATCGCGGGCCGATGCTCCGGCCTCCTCCAGCATCCGATACATGGCCGGCACCCCGATGAACCCGGACGGATCGCGACGTTCGATGACCTCGAGCACTTCGACCGGATGGAAGTGCTCGAGGCAGTAGACCGCCACGCCGCACATGGCCAGGCCGAGGTAGGTGACGAATCCCATGATATGGGCCACTGGAAGGGCGGCCACCACCTCGTCGGTGCGCAGATGCGAGGGCCACAGGACGCCCGCTGAGGACTGCCCGATGAGCGAGCGATGCGTCAGCGCCGCCCCCTTGGGCAGCCCGGTCGTGCCGGAGGTGTAGAAGAGTGCGGCGACGTCTTCGGGATCCGGAGTCGCAGCCTCGATGGCGGGGAAGCGGCC
>JBBQLA010000625.1:0-1763 GCA_038327485.1 Acidimicrobiales bacterium | reverse complement strand
TCGGCGAACAGAGCCATCAGCCGATCGAGGTACCACTGCGCGATGACCTCGTGGTCGGCATCGAGATGGACGACGATGTCGACCAGGTCGCCGATGAACAACTCGAGATGGAGTCCATCGATGATCATCACGTGAGCGGGCTCGACTTCGACCTCGCCGACGACGTCGTAGGTCACGTGGCTGTACAGCGGCACGGTCACGACGTTGTCGGATCGGACGGCGCGCACGGTCGCCCGGAGGGCCTCGACGTTGTAGCTGTTCGGGAACCCCTTGCGGACTGTCAGCCCACGCGCATCGAGCTCGGCGTTCGCGAACAGGAACCCGTCGGTGCACCACGACATCGCATCGACACCCCGAGCCGTCAACGCTTCGAGTGCTTCGCTCGCCGCTGCGGTCTTGCCCACCGCCACACTGCCGCTGACTGCCACGATGAAGCGCCCGGCACCGAGCCGAACCCTGACCGCTGCAGCGATGGCGTCGCCTGGCGTCATGGCGTTGGTTCCGCTGCTTGACCGTGATCGCAGCGGTCCAAGACGTTCGGCGGGGTCGTGATCACGGCCGACATCACGCCACGGTAGCGGGCACGATCGCCGATATCGTGAGCCCGTCCGAGGAGGCACCCATGTCGAACGACGACGTCACCCCAGCACGGATCAACGGCGAAGCGGTGACCTCAACAGCCACCACCGAGGTCCGCTCCCCCTACGACGGCCGCGTCGTCGGCCGCGTTCCCACCCTCGGCGAGGCCGAGATCGACCGGGCGGTGGCGGTGGCGTTGGAGCGACATCGGGCCGGCGCTCCACCGGCGTTCGAACGAGCAGAGATCCTCGACCGCGCCGCCATCCTGCTCGCTGATCGACACGAGGAGTTCGCCCAGTCGATCTCGATGGAGTCGGCCAAGCCGATCACCACCGCTCGAGTCGAGGCACAGCGTGCCGTGGACACCATTCGATTCGCGGCGGCCGTCGCCCGGACAGCCACCGGTGAGACCATTCCTCTTGACGCCAGCTCGGCGGGAGTCGGCAAGTTCGGTTTCGTGAAGCGAGTGCCCATTGGGGTCGTGGCCGCCATCAGCCCGTTCAATTTTCCGCTCAACCTGGTGTGTCACAAGTTGGCACCGGCGATCGCGGCGGGATGTCCCGTGGTGTTGAAACCGGCCTCGGCGACTCCGCTCACCGGTCTCAAGCTCGCCGCGTTGTTCGAGGAAGCGGGTCTGGCGCCCGGTTGGATCAATACCGTGACCGTGCCGGGCAAGGTCGCCGACCACTTGGTGCTCCACGACGACGTGGCCATGATCACCTTCACCGGCAGCCCCGACGTGGGCTGGGGTATCCGGGCTCGGGCCGCGCGCAAGCGGGTGAGCCTCGAGCTGGGCAACAACGCACCGGTCATCATCGAGCCCGACGCAGACATCGAGGCCGCAGCCAAGAAGATTTCTGTGGCGGGCTACAGCTTCGCCGGCCAGTCGTGCATCTCGGTGCAGCGGGTGTACGTGCACTCCTCGGTTCGGGCCGAGTTCCTCGACCACCTCAACCGTTTCGTCAGCGAGCTGACTGTCGGCGATCCGGCTGACGACGCCACCGCGGTGTCCGCGCTCATCACCGAGAAGGAGACGACTCGGGTGAAGTCATGGATTGACGAGGCCGCTCAGCAGGGAGCGAGCATTGACGCAGGCGGCTGGATCAGTGACGACGGCATCTTGACGCCCACCGTTGTCAGCGCGGTGACCCCCGACATGGAGCTGAGCAACACCGAGGTGTTCG
>JBBQLA010000624.1:0-1763 GCA_038327485.1 Acidimicrobiales bacterium | reverse complement strand
CAGCCGGTGAACGGCGTCAGGAAAGCCAACAGGGGGAACGATCCCTTGCTGGACCATTCGAGGGCCCGAGCCATCGAGTCCTGGTCTCCGGCGAGCAGGACCGTGTGGGCGAGAGCAGCAGCGGAGGTGAGCGAGAACGCGGGGTCCATGGGCAAGGGTCGCCTGCTGCGCTCAAGCGCCGATTTGAGGTCACCACGGATCGTCTCCGTGACAATCGCAGCTGCGTAGCCGTTGCCGACGGAATCGACACTGAAGGGGCAGCCGTGGCGACGGGTCAGTCGCCGCAACTGCTCAAGCAGCGGATCGCAACGGTCACGTCGACCAAGCAGGGCCTGCATGTACGCGGCGAATCCCACGTAAACGGACGCCTCGAGGTCCTCGCCGCGGGCGAGGAGACCTTCCGCGTACGAATGGATGGCGGCCGGTTGCCCCCGATAGGCGGGCACCATGGCCCGACCCCGCTCCAGCCAGGCAGATGCGCGGCCAGAGTCCGAGCCCGCATGGACGGCGATCTCCTCAACGACCGCAGCGGTCTCGTAACACTGGCTGGTGGCGGTGGCGAGGAGGGCGGCCGCAGCTTCCGCCCAAAGTGCGCTTCGGTCGGCCCGGTCGATGCCCTGGAGCCAGGACCACGTGGCGACGAAATCGGCCTCCTGGCCAAGCGCGCTTCGCACCGGCGCCAATCCCCGACAGATTGCGAACACCGTCGTGCGATCGTCGCGACTTCTCGCCCACAGCGAGGCCGCTGCCACCTCGACCATGCGCTGCACGAAGGTGTGGTGCTCGATGCCGAGCCGGCCTTCGCCGACTGCCCCACACCATCGAGCGAAGTACCGAGCGTGAGCTTCCTCCGCCCGATCGAGATCGCCGCTCGCACGACCCACCTCGGTGCAGAACTGGCGAACGGTGTTGAGCATGCGATACGAGCCGTTGTTGTCGTCGTCGAGTTGCAGCAGTCCGACATCAGTCAATCGGCCGACGTGCTCGGCGGTTGTCGCTTCGTCCTCCCCCGTCGGGTCGTCGTCGATGGCAGCGATCACGGCGGAGGCGGACTTGATGTCGAACGGTTAACGAAACGTGGATAGGCACACGAGGGCGCGTTGCTCGAAGGGACTGATGAGACCGAAGCTCCACTCGATCGAGGCCCTCAACGTCGCGTGCCGAGCCGGCTTGGTCCGATCACCCACCCTCCACCGGATGATGTCGGCAATACCCGCGGCCACCGTCGGAAGCGGGAAGCTCCGGAGCCGGGCGGCAGCAAGCTCGAGGGCCAACGGCATCCCGTCGAGCTCTCTGCAGATAGTCGCGACGTACCCGACGGCGCGCCGGTCGACCACCATGCCCGGTCGAGCTTCCCTGGCGCGAACCATGAACAGCCGATGGGCGTCATAGCGATCGAAGGTGTCGAGCGTGACGTTGGCGGTGTTCTCGGGCATGCTCAACTCCGGCACCCGCCAGACGACTTCGCCTCCGAGGCCGAGAGGTTGCCGGCTGGTGATAAGTGCGCTCGTCTCGGGGCAGCTCGTCAACAACGCAGCGATGACGGCGGCAGTTGCATCCAGCACGTGCTCGGCGTTGTCGAGCACCAGCAGCGATCGCTTACCTCGCAGCCGACGCGCGAGCTCGCCGATCACGTTCTGGCCCGGCACCACCCCGATCGAAGTCGCGATCTGCTCGGCCACATTTCCGCCGGAATCGAGCACACCGAGATCAACCCACCAGGCAGTGGTGCCATCGCGTTCAGGCGCGGTGGATGCGACGCG
>JBBQLA010000623.1:0-1772 GCA_038327485.1 Acidimicrobiales bacterium | reverse complement strand
CCGTCGTGATCGACGCCGAGGCCCAACGATGACCATCACCGAAGCGGTCCTGATCCTGGCGGACGGCACGCTGTTCGAGGGCGAGGCCATCGGCGCCGAACCCGACGGTGGCGTGTCGAGCGGCGAGGTCGTGTTCAACACCGCGCTCACCGGCTACCAGGAGATCATCACCGACCCGTCGTACGCCGGGCAGATCATCACCTTCACCTACCCCCACATCGGCAACTACGGCGTCGTGCCGGCCGACGACGAGGCGAAGCGGCCCCACTGCAGCGGCATCATCATCCGCGACCTCGCCCGCCGCCGCAGCAACTGGCGCAGCGATGCCGATCTCGACTCGTTCCTGCGCCGCCACCACCTGGCCGGGATCGCGGGCATCGACACCCGGCGCCTCACCAAGCACATCCGCGACGCCGGGGCCATGCCCGGCGCGTTCGGCACCGCGGACGAGGCCACGGTCAAGCAGGCGGCGGTCGACGAACCGGGTACGGACGGGCTGGATCTCGTGGCCACCGTGACGTGCGCCGAGCCGTTCACCGTCGGCGCCGGCCCCCGCAACGTCGTCGCCTACGACTTCGGGATCAAGGCCTCGATCCTGACCCAGCTGGGCCAGCTCGCGACCGTCACGGTCGTACCCGCCTCGACGCCGGCGGCCGAGGTCCTCGCCCTGCACCCCGACGGCGTGTTCCTCTCCAACGGACCTGGTGATCCCGCCGCGGTCGGCTACGCGGTCGACACCATCCGCGAGCTCCTCGGCGAGGTGCCGGTGTTCGGCATCTGCCTCGGCCACCAGTTGTTGTCCACCGCGCTCGGCGGCGTCACCTACAAGTTGGCCTTCGGTCATCACGGCGGCAACCACCCGGTGCGCGACCTCGGCACGGGCAAGGTCGAGATCACGAGCCAGAACCACAACTACTGCGTCGACGCCGACTCGATCACCGGCGCCGAGCTCACCCACGTCAACCTGAACGACGGGACCGTCGAAGGCATCGAGGTGGTCGGCTCTCCTGCCTTCAGCGTGCAATACCACCCCGAAGCGGGTCCCGGCCCGCACGACGCCCGCTACCTCTTCGCCCGCTTCGACGACCTGATGGAGGCCAACTGATGCCGCGGCGTGACGACATCGAGACGATCCTGCTGATCGGGTCCGGCCCGATCGTGATCGGCCAGGCCTGCGAGTTCGACTACTCGGGCACCCAGGCCTGCCGGGTGCTGAAGGAGGAGGGTTACCGGGTCATCCTCGCCAACTCCAACCCGGCGACGATCATGACCGATCCCGACTTCGCCCACGCGACCTACATCGAGCCGCTGGACATCGAGATCCTCACCAAGATCATCGAGAAGGAGCGGCCCGACGCGCTGCTGCCGACCCTCGGCGGGCAGACCGCGCTGAACCTGTCGATGGAGCTCGTCGCGGCCGGGGTGCTGGACCAGTACGGCGTCGAGCTCATCGGCGCGAACGCCGAGGCCATCGCCACCGCTGAGGACCGCGAGCTGTTCAAGGTGGCGATGCACGAGATCGGCCTGTCGACACCCATATCGGGCACCGCCCACACCATGGACGAAGCCCGCGAGGTGGTCGAGCGCATCGGCCTGCCCATCGTCATCCGGCCCGCCTACATCCTCGGCGGTCGCGGCACCGGCATCGCGGCGACGCTCGAGGAGTTCGAGAAGGTCGCCGCCAACGGCATCGACGCCAGCCCGATCTCGGAGATCCTGATCGAGAAGTCGATCGCCGGGTGGAAGGAGTACGAGCTCGAGGTCATGCGCGA
>JBBQLA010000622.1:0-1776 GCA_038327485.1 Acidimicrobiales bacterium | reverse complement strand
CGCCGCGCTGGCCCTGGCGCCCAGCGTCGCGCCGATCCCGTCGCCCGACCACTCCCGCCCGGGCGCCGTGCCCGTCCTCCTCGGCTCCACCCGCCGCTGACCGCGCTACTCGCCCGCCACCCGCTCGTTCTCGGGCTCGTTCGGTCCCTCTCAGCGGTGCAACGAGCCCGAGTACAACTGGGGCTGGTCTGGGCCTCGTGGTCCCGGCGGGGAGGCGTCACGATCGAGGATCGCCGCCGGCTCGGCCACCCGCCGGGAAGGTCGGGCCGTCGAACCGATCGATGGTGGTGAAGGTTTCGACCGGGTTGCGCCGCAGCTTCGTCGGGTGCGTGGTCGGCTCGCCGAGAAAGACCATCGACGCCAGCGCGTGGCCATCGGGCAGACCGAGCAGCGGGGCCGCCTGGACTTCGGCTCGGGCCAGGAAGGTGGTCATCACACCGCCGAGTCCGCGATCTCGGGCAGCCAGCAGCAGTGACCACAGGAACGGGTAGAGCGACGCCCCGCCGGTGATCGGAGCGCGGTCGAGGTCCTTGTCCATCATGGCGACCTGTCGAAGATCAGCCGCCACCACCAACACGATGGGCACGGTCTCGATGTGATCGAGCAGGGCGTTGTCAACCGGTGTGATCTCGGGCGGACCATCGCTCGTGTCGCCGCCGACGTTGAACGGCGTGATGCCGGTCGCGCCCAGCGCCACGTACTCCCACCACACCGGCGCGCACAGATCGGCCAGCTGTCGTCGCAGCGCAACGTCGCGCACCACCACCACCTTCCACGGCTGTCGATTGCCGCCACTGGGAGCGAAACGGGCGACGTCGAGCAGTTCGGCGAGGGTCTGGTCGCTGACTGTGGCGTCGGTGAACGCGCGTGCCGCTGGGTTGGTGCGCAGGCCATCGGTGAGTTCCATCGCCTGATCCTATGAAGCACCTCCACTTGGCAGCTTCGGGCGGGAACAGCGAACCTGTGTCCGTGCAGTTGCTCGCGCCGATCGCCGTGGGTCCGACGACGGCCCGCAATCGGATCGTCTTCGGCCCCCACGAGACCAATCTCGGTCGTGGCCGGGCGCTGTCGGACCGTCACGTGGCCTACTACCGACGCCGTGCCGCCGGAGGTGTCGGCACGATCGTGGTCGAGGAGGCCTCCGTCCACCCTGGGGACTGGCCGACCGAACGAGCGCCGTTGGCGACCGAATGTGCTGCGGGCTGGCGCGCCATCGCCGACGCGTGTCACGCCGAGGGTGCACTGGTGGTCGCCGCGCTGGGCCACTCGGGAATGCAGGGCACGTCGCACTGGAGTCAACGTGAGCTGTGGGCACCGTCATCGCAGCCGGTGGTCACCGGCAGCGAGGTGCCCAAGTCGATGGAGCCGGCCGACATCGCTGCAGTGGTGGCCGGCTTCGCGTCGGCCGCCGGTCTCGCCGTCGAGTCGGGATGCGACGGCGTCGAGATCAACGCTGGGCAGAACTCTCTGGTCCGGCAGTTCCTTTCCGGTCTGACCAACGGGCGAGGCGATGAGTGGGGGACCGACCGCCTTCTGTTCGCCCGCCAGGTGCTCACAGCGGTCCGGGCAGCGATCGGCAGTGCGGCGTCATTGACGTTGCGGCTCAGCTGCGACGAACTGGCACCGTGGGCGGGCCTCACCCCGGAGCTGGCAGCGGAAGTCGCCTCCGAGTTGGCGCCGCTGCTCGACGCCATCGTGGTGGTGCGCGGCTCGATCTTCTCCACTGCGGCGACTCGACCCGACGGACACACCCTGCCCGGCTTCAACCTCGATCTC
>JBBQLA010000621.1:0-1782 GCA_038327485.1 Acidimicrobiales bacterium | reverse complement strand
ACCCGATCTACCTGGCGTCGGGGGTCGGCCCCGAGGTGGTCGACGTCGACGGCAACCGATACTTCGACTTCCACAACGGGTTCGGATCGATGGCGGTGGGTCACGCCAACCCGATCGTGGCCGAGGCGGTCGAGAAGGCTGCCCGCACCGGAATGCACTTCGCCGTGACCACCGAAGCCGCCGTCGCGCTGGCCGAAGAGCTGTGCCGCCGGTTCAAGGTCGACCAGGTCCGCATGACCAACTCCGGCACCGAGTCCACCTCGACGTGCATTCGAGTGGCGCGCGCCGCCACCGGTCGCGACGTGATCGCCAAGGTCGAGGGCAGCTACCACGGCCACGTCGATCAGCTCATGTACTCGGTGCTCCCGGGCGCCGACGTGATGGGCGGACGAGACGAGCCGGCCACCGTCCCCAAGTCGAAGGGCGTGCCCGCCGGCATGGCCCAGTGGATCCGAGTCGTTCCGTTCAACGACGCTGCCGCCTTCGAACGACTACTCCGAGCGGAGGGCGACCAGATCGCCGCGCTGATCATGGAGCCGGTGATGATGAACATCGGCATCGTCCTGCCGCAGCCGGGCTACCTCGAACGCATTCGCGAGCTGTGCACCCAATACGGCGTCGTCCTGATCTTCGACGAGGTGAAGTGCGGCGCAACCATCGCTTCCGGCGGAGCGACTGACCGTTTCGGCGTGACGCCGGACCTCTCGGCGTGGGCCAAGGCGATCGGCGGTGGCGCAGCGATCGGCGCGATCGGCGGCAAGACCGAGATCATGGATCAGATCAACCAGGGCGCCGCGCACCAGGGAACCTTCAACGGCAACCCGCTGTCAGCTGCTGCGGCGCTCGCCACCCTCACCAAGGTGCTGACGCCAGAGGCCTACGCCCACTTCGACGCACTGGGTGCTCGACTTGCTCGGGGGCTCAGGGCCTCGATCGACGAGTTCGACATCCCGGCAAACGTGATCGACTTGGGCTGCAAGGGCTGCGTGACGTATCGGCGTGAACCGCTCACCTGTTATCGCGACTTCCTCGACACCAACACCGACCTCTACAACGCCTCGTATCCGTGGATGGTGAACCGGGGCGTCTTCATGACTCCCGGCGACGAGGAGCAGTGGACCTTGTCGGTCCAGCACCAAGACTCCAACATCGATCGCTACGTCGACGCGTTCGCAGGCTTCTGCGCGGCGCTCGCGGCGTGAGCACCACCTCATCCGCGTAGATTCGATCCAACGAACGCACGATCACACCAACGCATCAGGACACCGGGGGAACCATGGCTGACCGAAAGATCCGCAACTTCATCAACGGCGAACACGTCGATGCGGAAGGCGGTGCGACGACCGACCTGATCAACCCGTCGACCGGCGAGGTGTTCGCGTCAGCCGCCAGGTCCGGCCCCGCCGACGTGGACGCCGCGTGTCGGGCCGCACAGGCTGCGTTCGAGGGCGGATGGCGCGACACCACCCCGGGCGTTCGCCAGCTGGCGCTCCTCAAGATCGCCGACGCCATGGAGGCTCGGGCCGACGAGTTCGTGCAGCTCGAGGGCGAGAACACTGGCAAACCGAACCACCTCACCACGTCGGAGGAGGTGCCGCCGATGATCGACCAGATCCGTTTCTTCGCCGGCGCTGCCCGCGTGCTCGAAGGCAAGGCGGCCGGCGAGTACATGAGCGGGTTCACCTCGTTCGTACGGCGTGAACCGATCGGCGTGTGTGCGCAGGTGGCTCCCTGGAACTACCCGATGATGATGGCGGTGTGGAAGTGGGCGCCCGCGTTGGC
>JBBQLA010000620.1:0-1783 GCA_038327485.1 Acidimicrobiales bacterium | reverse complement strand
CCCGATTGCCGAGATCGAGGCGAGCCGCCCCTTCGCCGCCGCACGTTCGCCGCCACCGCAGCAGCGGGCGCGCTCTCGGAGGCCGTTGAGCACCAGGTCCAGCGTCTCCCGAGCGGTCGGCCAGGCCTGCCCTTCCGCCGATGCATCCATCAGGGTGGAGATCATCTCGTCTGTCCTGCCCGGCTCGCTCTCTGGCGGATAGAACTGCAGCAGCACCCGATATCGACGTTCGAGGTTGCTCATGACGTCGCCAACCCCGGGGCGTTGTTGGACAGCCGTCGCCGGCTGTGGGCCACGACGAGATCCATCGTGTCGGTCGCGCTGACGAGGTCGGCACGACCCGCCGGAGTCAACCGGTAGTACCTGCGGAACCGTCCATCCACGACCTCGCTTCCGGACTCCTCGACGAGGCCGTCGCGGTGCAAGGCATCCAGAATCCGATACAGGGATCCAATGGCTGGCGCCATACGACCCTCGGACAGCTCGCCGACCTCGCGCAGCACGCCGTATCCGTGTTGCGGTCCACCGGCCAGTACGGTCAAGACTGATGTTCGCAAGACGTCAATATTCACGATTCGTGAATATACCACAAACATTCAAGCTACGGCACGGAGGCGCTGCTCGCGTCGCTCGTCACATTGCTCGACCACGATGACGAGGGCCGGGTCGGCGAGGCAGCGGTGACGGCCGCTTGACGTGAACCGTCAAACGTGATCGAGTGTGACCACTGGTCATGTGACCAGTGGTCACATCGGTGATGTGGCACCCAGCGGCTGCGGAGGTCGACGCATGGACAGAGCACCGGTCACCGACTGGGCAACGGACTACGACGTTCTCGACCCAGCGTACGTTCGTGACCCGTACCCGGTCTGGGACCAACTTCGGGTCGGCTGCCCGGTCGCCCACACCGACCGATGGGGCGGGTCGTTCATGCCGACCAGATATGCCGACGTCACCGCCGTTGCGCACGACATCGAGCACTTCAGCTCACGCGACGTGGGAGTCGTCGGCGCTGACGAGGTCGCGGGCTCACCCTCCGGCGGCAGCCTCCCGGTCGGCGTCGGCCTCCCCCCGATCGATGTCGACCCACCCGTGCACACCTGGGCCCGCCGACTGATCCTGCCGTGGTTCTCGCACACCCGTGTCGACAGCTACGAAGCGATGACGCGAGAACTGTGCGACTCACTGATCAACGAGATCGTCGCTGCAGGCCACGGCGATGCTGCGGTCGACTACGCCCAGCGGATCCCGGTCCGTGTGATCTCGTGGATGCTGGGCATCCCGTCCGAGCTCAGCGACACGTTCACCGGCTGGGTGCAGGACACGCTCGAGTTCGGCCACGATCCGGAACGCAGCGGGCCGGCGTGGGAGGCGATGGCCATCTACTTCATCGGCGCCATCGCGCAACGCCGCGCCGATCCCGGCGACGACCTGATCAGCGATCTCATCCGGGCCGAGGTCGATGGCGGCCCGGTGTCCGACACGCACATTCTCGGGACGGTCGCGCTCACACTCGTCGCCGGTGTCGACACGACGTGGTCCGGGATCGGCGCGGCAATGTGGCACCTCGCCACCCACGACGACGATCGGCGGCGGCTGGTCGAGGATCCGTCGCTGATCCCGAGCGCGATCGAGGAACTGTTGCGTGCGTACTCACCGGTGACGATGGCTCGCGTGGCCACCGCCGACACCGAAATCGCCGGCTGCCCCGTACAGGAGGGTGACAAGGTCCTGCTCAGCTTCGCCGCCGCGAATCGCGACCCGGAGGCATTCGACCGCGCCG
>JBBQLA010000619.1:0-1783 GCA_038327485.1 Acidimicrobiales bacterium | reverse complement strand
GGTCTCTATCGTTGCCGCTTCGACCAGCTTCCGTTTGCCTTTGGCCGCGAACGGTTGGATCGGCGTGGATCGCACAGCAGATCCCAGCTCGTCGACGATCGGCATCGCGGCCAACACGGTGGTGGGTTCGGCTCGACTCATGAGTCGGGCCGCCAGGTTCATGGCATCGCCCATCACGTTGTAGGTGCGACGGTCATGATGGCCGACCTCGCCCACGAATACTCGTCCCGCGTTGAACCCGGCTCGAAGCGGGATTCCCGCACGCCGGGCGTTGTTCAGCACTGCGATCGTCGCCTGCGCTGCTCGAAGGACGTCATGTTCGGTCGAAGTCGTCAAGCCCGCGACGAGAATCCACTTGACCTGGTTGGCGCCGACGTCGGTTTCGAGCCAACACACCCCAAGCGAAGTGGTCTCGTGATGTACGAGCTCGCTGACCGCGTTGAGCCGCTCGTTCAGCGCGTCCGCACCCCGGGTGGCGAGGAGAGTGTCGGTGTCGTCCAACGAGATGAACGACATGGCCACACGGCGATGTTCACTTGCCAGCGAGGACGTACGTATTGCCTCGAGCACCTCGGGCGAAATGAGATGGGCCAGGTCGCCTGAGTCCCGGGGAAAGGGAGCCGGTGCGAGTTCGGTTGCATCGGACGGTGTGGACCTGATCACCGTGGAGATGGAAAGAATCTGCGCGGAGTCGTCAACGGACCGGGTCCAACCGCGTGGCAAACGCTCAGCGAGGTTCGGTCCGACGAACACCTGCCCGGCGCTTGCGGCTCCTTCGAGTCGGGCCATGGCAGATGACACCGGGCCGGCAACCACGAGTTCGCGACGGTTTGCACCGACGAGGTGGAAGGCTTGAACGCCACATTCCATACCGACCGACATGCGAAGTCGGGTGACTCCGAGCGGGGTGGGACGGCGACCCTCGCTCTCGACGAAGCGCATCATCGTCGCGGCGGCAATTGCTGCGCGCCGCTGATGGCCGTCGCCCCGGAAGATCACCAGAATGGCGTCCCCACCGAACTTGAGAACCTCACCGCCGACGAGGCCCGCCCGACCGATGAGCCCGTCGAGGATGAAGTTGATGACCCCTTGCAGCACCTCGGAGCCGACACGTCCGAGTGTCGCCAACCGCTCCGACAGCTTGGTGAATCCGGAGATGTCGAAGAAGGCCAATGTGGAGTCAACCAACTGATACGGCTCGGTCGCACCAGGTCGAATGATGTGATCGAGTTCGACATGAAACGACGAAACGAACGGTGCGAGATCGTCCACGAAGTGCAGGTTAGGCACCACCAAGCTCAATGGGCGGGGGGCCGACATCATGTGTTCATCACCGATTCCTTGCGGCAACGAGGCGACCCCGTTAAGTTCCGTTTGGGGCAGGAAGCGAGTGGTGGCGGATGGGCAGAGATCTGAAGCGGTGGGATGGGGCGCGTTTGCGTGGAGCCGGGGTGGTGCTGGCCGTCGTGCTGGTTCCGGTCGTCACCGTGTTCGCTGGCGGCATCGATCCCGTGGGCGCGACCATTGTCACGGTCGCCACCGATCGAGTCAGCCTTGGCGCGGCGGCGATGATGCCGTCGAGCGAGGCGTTTGGAGTCTCCTCTTCGGCTGATGGCCAACAGGTGGCAATGTCGGTCGGTTCGGCTGCAGCGGCGCAGGTCTACGTTCGAGACCGACTCGTGGGTACCTCACCATTGCTGTCGCAATCATCGGGAGGCACGCTCGGCAACGGTCCATCGACCGCGCCGGTCACGAACGCCTCGGGCCGCTACGTGGCCTTCAC
>JBBQLA010000618.1:0-1787 GCA_038327485.1 Acidimicrobiales bacterium | reverse complement strand
CGCACCGATGACCGATACGGCGTCGGTGCCCGGAGCGGTGTCGGCGATCTGGTCCTCGGGGTGTCCCACGATCGCCACCTCCGGCGGCACGTTCATCTCCGGGAGTCAGTGGGGAGTGTGGGACGGGGCGTTGGCCTTGGCGTCGTTGGCCGGCACCCAGTTGAGAGTGGTGCAGTTCAGCGCCGGTGCCACCCCGACCTTCTCCCAGCAGTGGACCGCAGTCACCGACCAAGGGCGGCTCCGCACTGCGACCCAGGGCCCCGACGGCAACCTCTATCTGCTGACCGACGCGAACCCGGGCTCGATCCTGAAGCTCACCCCGACCTGATCGAACCTCGCCTCGCGGAATCTGCCGCGATGGTGGATGCGGGCTCGAGTCCTAGACTGGACGCGCAGTCCATGTCGACTGCCACATCGATCGGAGCACGCCATGGTTGGAGAGATCTTCGGAGATCAAGGCCTCATCGTGCTGGCGGTCATCCTCGTGATGTTCTTCGGTGGCACGAAGATCCCGCAGTTGGCTCGATCGCTGGGCCAGGCCAAGAAGCAGTTCCAGGAAGGCCTGACCGACGATCCCGACGCCGTCAAGGATGATGCGACCGTGGTCGAGATCCCGGCCCCCGAGCTGGTGGTGCCGCCAGTGGTCGCAACCGAGCCGGAAGTGGTAGCGCACGATCCGAGCTGACTGAGGCGTACGTGGTCATAGATTGCGGCGATGGCAGCCTTCGGCCCCACACCGCGGATTCCACCCGTCGAACGGTCGGAAGCCACTGAGCTCCAGGCCGAGCTGCTCGATTCGCTCGGGCCGGCAGCTCACCTCAACTTGTTCCGGACGTTGGCGCAGCATCCCAAGCTGCTGCGGTCGTGGTTGCGGTTCGGGGGACGGTTGTTGCAGGGCAGTTCGCTCCCAGCCCGAGATCGTGAGGTGGTGATCCTTCGGGTCGCGTCACGTTGCGAGTCGCATTACGAGTGGGGCCAGCACGTGGGGATCGCGCGGCTGGAGGGGCTGAGCGACGATGAGATCGTGCGGGCCGCAGGTGCGGCCGACGATGAGGCCCTGTCGGCATGGGATGCCGGGCTGCTTCGGGCGACGGACCAGTTGCTCGACGATCACGTGATCGGCGAATCCGAGTGGAATGCGCTGGCGAAGACGTACGACCAGAGCCAGCTCATTGAGTTCACGATGCTCGTGGGTCACTACGCCATGTTGGCGGGCATGCTCCGCTCGGTTCGTGTGCAGACCGAAGAACAGCTGCCGGCTCCGGGGGAAATCTGATAGCGGGCCGTCTCGACGGTCGGGTGGCGGTGATCGTCGGTGCCGGAGTTGAGGCGGTCCGGCAACGGGGCCATCGTGAACATCTCGTCGCTGGCGTCGATTGCAGCGGCCGGCAACCTCACCGCCTCCAAGTTGTCGAAGGCGGGCGTGAACGCACTGACGCAGAACCTGGCCATCACCAACGCCAAGTACGGGCACGGCGTGGGATGTGGCCAACGCTGCGTTGTTCCTGGCATCCGACGAGGCCGCGTTCATCACCGGGACGCTGCTCCCGGTCGACGGTGGCCAAGCCGCCCGAGTGGGTTAGTCGTCGACTCCGTCGGTGATCGAGGCCAGCGCGCCGATCACTGATCGCATGTTGGCCACCGCCGCGACCCCCACGTCGGCCATCAGCGCGGCGTCGATCGAATCGACCGCGGCTCGGCTGACGGCGGCGGCGGCGCCGCCGCGCTCGGTGAGCGTCACGATCATGCGACGCCGATCCTCGGTGTCGGGAACCCGCTCGACGTAG
>JBBQLA010000617.1:0-1797 GCA_038327485.1 Acidimicrobiales bacterium | reverse complement strand
AGCTCGACAAGGGAGCGATGGTCGATCGAACGATCCACATCACTCAAGCGGTAGAGTACGTCGGCGTCGTGCTCGCGACCGAGACTGACGAGGCCATGGCGGTGTTCCTGCAGGAGGCCTACCGCCACCACAAGAAGGTGGCGCTGACGAGGCCGGCATTCGCCGGGCCAACCGGAATCGACCCCGATGCACCCGGCGTCACCACCGAACCGGGCGCCTTCTTCGACGCGCTGGCGCTCCACCGACACTGGGGGCGCTGAGCGATGCACTACTCCAAGGACCGCTGGTTCCGAGATGAGAAGGGCCACCTCGCCGTCGCCCAACCGCCGAACCCGCCGATCATCGTGTGGGTGGTCGCCCGGGTGCTCGAGGTAGTGGTTCACGGAGGACGACCGGAGCGACTCTTCGATGCGCTCGCTTTCGGAGCCCTCTTCACGTGGAGCTGGCTCGAGCTGTTCCACGGCGATGCGTACGTCCGTCGGATTCTCGGCGCCGTGGTACTCGTCGCGTTGGTCGTTGCCCGAGTTCGGTAGCGGCAGCAGCAGCGCTATCAGCAGCGGTAGACCCGCTCAGCGTTGGTCGCGAACAGTTGGTCCCTGGACTCGTCATCGAGCCCGTCGGTCACTGCGGCGAACGTGGAGTAGAGGTGATCGAAGGTCCCGTGGATGCTGTCGACGGGGAAGTTGCTGGCGAACAGGCAGCGGTCGACACCGAAGGTCTCGATGGCGAAGTCGAGCCACGGTGTGAACGAATCGACGCTGATAGTGCCGAGCGGCATCGACAGCCCGGACAGCTTGCAGACCACGTTGTCACCGACGGCTGCCAGCGCAGCCATTCCGACTTTCCACAACGCGAATTCTTCGTCCGAGCTCGATCGTGGCCAGCCGGCGTGCTCGACGACGACCACGAGTTCGTCGAACTCGGCGAGACCCGAGGCCGCGTCATGGAGCTGATCGGGATGGGCCATCAGCTCGAACACCAGGCATCGATCCGAAAGCGCGCGCAGCACGTCGGGCGCCGGCAGCGGCCCGTCGACAGCGCCCATCGGGCGAACTCCTCGAAATCGGCTGGCTCCCATCTGCCGGTCGAGTAGTTCCACTGCCTCGGCGACTGTTTCGGTCGGCGGAAGGCCGCCGATGATTGCGTCCGGGTGGCCGTCGGTGTTGGCCAGGACATCGAGGTACAGCGTCTCCTCGATTGAATGACTGCCGGTGGCGGCGGCCACATTGATCAGCTTCTCGACGTTCCATCCCGCCGACTCGACCTGGTAGGTGGCAACGTCGAATCGACGCGACATGCCGGTGACGTCACCCATGTTCAGCTCCCGCCGACCAGAGAGGTACGGATACCAATCGGTGTTCGCCGGATCCCACAGGTGCACGTGGGCGTCGACGATGCGGACGGGTCGACGCGCTTCGGAAGCTGCGTGCTTCACGGTCGACTTCCTGCCCCGCCGGTGATGCTGCGGAGCGTGTCATCGAACCACTCGGGGAGCTTGGGACCGCCGAAGGTGATGCTGGCGCTCGGGCGCGGATGGCTGCGCACACCGAACCAGCCTGGGCCCGCCACGAGCTCGGCACCGGACAGTTCAGAGGCCGCCGAACTCCAGATGAGGTGGGCCGTGAACTCGCTGATCTCGTTGTCGCTGTCGGCCCAGGAAGTCTCGACGCTGACCGACAGTGCCGCGACGCGACCGTCGGTGGCGCGCCCCGCCGAGCGGGCCAGCTGCGCTGCGGCCTGTGCTCGACTTCGACCACCGGTGCTCGTGGCTTCGGTGAGGGTCAGTAAGCGGACGGG
>JBBQLA010000616.1:0-1809 GCA_038327485.1 Acidimicrobiales bacterium | reverse complement strand
CTGTTGGTTCTGCCATGGAATCTGCGCGACGAAATCCGTAGCCAAATGAGCGGCATCGCCGCCTGGGGAGGTCGGTTCGTGACCGCCGTTCCCACCATCGAGGAGTTCGAGTGAAGGTGATCGAGGCCGGTCTCAGCGGGGCGTACCTGGTCGAAGGTGAGCGGATCGACGACGAACGCGGCCACTTCATGCGAACGTTCGACGCAGTCGAGTTCGAGACGGCCGGCATGGCCACCTCGTTCGCACAGTCGAGCCTCTCGTTCAACCGAACGGTCGCCACGTTGCGAGGCCTTCACTTCCAGCAGGCGCCGTACGGTGAGGCCAAGTTGGTGCGATGCGGGCGTGGTGCTGTGTGGGACGTCGCCGTCGATCTGCGCCCCGACTCCATCGACTTCGGCCGTTGGGTCGGCCACGAGTTGAGCGAGTCCAACGGGCGCGCTGTGTACCTTCCCGACGGAGTGGCCCACGGGTTCATCACCCTCGAACCGGACACCGAGCTGCGGTACGACATCACCGCGAGCTATCGGCCCGAGGCGGCGCGAGGCGTTCGCTGGGACGACCCGGACCTGGCCATCGACTGGCCGCTCGAACCATCGATCATCTCGGAACGCGACGCGTCGCTTCCGCCTCTGGGAGAACTCCATGTCCGCTGACAGCGAGCACGACGACCGGGCCGAATTCGAGTCCGGCAAGCGCAGAGACGCGGCGGCGATGGCAGCCGACTCCGGCCTGATCGACCGCGCTTTCGGTGTCTCCATCAGTGCCGACGAGTACTCGTACTCCTACCAGTGGAGCTGGCTCGGTCTCCCGATCATCCAGATGCCACCCGACGTCATGGCACTGCAGGAGATCATCTGGGAGCACCGCCCCCAACTGATCATCGAAACCGGCGTCGCCCGGGGCGGCTCGGTGATTTTCGCAGCGTCGATCCTGGAGCTGATCGGTGATGGCACCATCCTGGGCATCGACATCGACATCCGGTCGCACAATCGCGCGGCGATCGAGGCACACCCGCTCAGTCGACGGGTGGAACTCATCGAAGGCTCGTCGCTCGACCCGACGGTGGTCGCGGCAGCGGCAGCGGCAGCGTCACGACACGAGCGGACCATGGTCATTCTCGACTCGAACCACACCCATGAGCACGTCCTGGCGGAGCTCGAGGCGTACGCCCCGCTGGTGACGCCCGGCCAGTTCCTCATCGTCGCCGACACGGCCATCGAGTCGATCCCGGCCCAGCTCCACCGGCCCCGACCGTGGGGGCCGGGGGACAACCCCAAGACCGCCATGGACGCCTATCTGCTCGATCACGGCGAGTTCGTTCCCGACGACTACATCAACCAGAAGCTTCTCATGACTTCATCGCCCGGGGGATACCTCCGGAGGTCACTGTGAGTTCGCCTGTGGTCGAGCTGGCCGGAATCGCGCTGGATCTCGATCGGTGGGCCGCCGACGGCTACCTCGTCGCTCCGGGTTTCTACGACATCGACGACGAGATCGAACCGATCCGTCGGGGCATCCACGAGATCATCGGGCTGGTGGCCGACCGTCACGGCGTCGAGCTGGGTCGTGGCGAGTACTCGGCGGCGGGCTTTGACGACGGCTATCAGCGGCTCCGCGCCACCGACCCAGCGCTGGCAGCAACCGTGTACGACGGTGTGAAGCAATTGGCCGCGTTCGTTCGGCTGGTGTCCTCCGCTCGCAACGCGGCGGCGTTCGCGATCCTGCGTGCAGCCCACCTGGTGGGAGTGGTGGGGGGTGGATCAGGGATCCGCATCGACAACCCGGGCGACGACCGCTACTCGGCGTGGT
>JBBQLA010000615.1:0-1809 GCA_038327485.1 Acidimicrobiales bacterium | reverse complement strand
GTCGACGATCGAATCGACCGTGATCGGCAGATCGTCAGGGTGGGTGCCGGCTGGCATGCTGAATCGAATCTGCGCTGGCGCATCTGCCCGTCCGCCGATGGATTCGGGTGTTCCCTCGGCGACGATCTCACCGGCCGCCATAACGACCACGCGATCGGCCAACGCTTGGGCCTCATCCATGTAGTGCGTCGTCAGCAGCACGGTCTTGCCGAGATCACGAAGGTTCTTGACGATGTCCCACGCCTGGCGGCGAGCGGTCGGATCAAAGCCGGTGGTGGGCTCATCGAGGAACAGCAACTCGGGATCGCCGATCAGACCCAAGGCGACATCAAGGCGACGTTGCTGACCGCCCGACAACGTCTTCACGCGTGAGCCTGATTTCTCCTCGAGACCGACCAGCGCGATGACCTCTTCGACGTCACGCGCCTGGGGATAAAAACCGGCGTGCATTTTCAACACCTCGGCGACTGAGAGGTACGGCTCCGCGCCGGCTTCCTGCAAGACGATGCCGATTCGCTCGCGGAGATCGACGCCCCCCGTGGCGGGGTCCATGCCGAGCACCGTGACATCGCCCGACGACCGATCGAGGTACCCCTCGAGAATCTCCATCGTGGTGGTCTTCCCGGCGCCGTTGGGTCCCAGTACCGCGAGGACTTCGCCGTGCTCGGCGGAAAAGCTCACCGACTTCACGGCAACGAAGTCGTCGTAGGTTTTCACCAGGTTCCGCACTTCTATGGCGTGTTGCATCGGCTCTCCTCGAGTCGCCGAGAGACTACGGGCTCGTGAACTGGTACCCCGGCGCTTGGCGGCTCGCCCATCCAGGTCACGTCACCGGGCGTCGACCGCCCGAAGAATCAGGTCGGTCAACTCATCTGCGATGCGCGTGTTGATGGGCCCACCGGACACGACGAGCCGATAGAAGAGCGGCGCCGACAACAGGTCGATCACGAGGTTCATATCCGCCGGTGCGGGCATCTCGTCGCGGTTGATGGCCCGCTGGAAGATCGTTGCCAATTCGGCCCGACGACTGGCGGCCATACGGGCTCGAAGAAGGTCACGCAGCGCTGGATTTCGTGAAGCGTCGCCGACAATGGCAACGATCAGCTGACCCCGCTCGCCGCTGAGCGTCCGCGCTGCCGCTCGGAGAATGCTGGTGACGTCGCCGCGCAGGGTGCCGGTGTCCGGGAGGGCTTCGGGGGCATCGTCGGCGAGGGCGGCAACGACAAGTTCGTCCCGATGTTGATAGCGCCGATAGAGCGTCGCGGTCGACACGCCGGCCGCAGCGGCCACACCCGCCATGGTGAATCCGCCGTAGCCGTCGGCCACAAGGAGCCGTCGCGTCGCGAGCAGAATCGCTTGGTCGGCGGCGGCGCTGCGGGGGCGACCCCGAGTGAGTACGACGTCCTTCACGCCAACCATGGTGTCACTCATCGTCGCTCGCTCGCGTCAATCCCCAGCGGAGACGGCGAAGTCACGATCAGGATCTGGATTGGTGGGCTCACCGTGCAGGTGCGCCGCGGCATCGTCGAAGGTGTTCGAGTCGTCGGTGTGTTCCGGATCGTCGTCGACGGCGTTGTCCACCGGAATCGTTCGAGCCGGGAGCACGATCCCCGCCACGATCGCTCCGACAACCGCGACCGCCGCGGCGATCAATACCGTGGAGGACATGGCGTCGACGAAGGCGGCGTTGGCCACCCGAAGGAGCGGCTGGGCCGAGTCGCCGACCTTCTCGGCGACGAGGTGGGCGCCACCGATCGAGTCTCTGACCACCGCGCCGGATTGTCCGACCAATCGTGACGCGATGGGCGA
>JBBQLA010000614.1:0-1816 GCA_038327485.1 Acidimicrobiales bacterium | reverse complement strand
CCCGGTGACGATGCCGAAGGATCGCAGGGGGCGGAGGAGGTTCCCGTGGTCGGGGGCGGTGACGACTACGACACCGTGCTCGAAGTGACCCCGTCGCTGTGGCGACGACTCGGTGATGACCACGGCGACGCCGCTCGGATGCTCGCCGAAGCGGGCCGGGCGCGGCTGTCGTCGCCGGTGGGAGGGGCCGGGCTCCGGGTGGTCTCCGGAGGTGGGGGCGGCGGAAACAACATGGCCGGAGCCATGGCGGCATCGCCGGAGTTGCTGGCCTCGGTCGACGCGCTGCCGTCGATCCGCGATCTGCCCGACATCTCGGTGGAACGGGCCGGACAACCCGATCCGGCCTTCCGCTTCACCCGCTTCATTCGACCGTGGTGGCGACAACTCGGGCTCGGCCTGGCCCTCGTGGTGCTGGACAGTCTCGCCACACTCGCCGGACCGGCGCTGCTGCGCGACGGAATCGATCGCGGCGTCACTCCCAAGGTCGTCTCCGCCGTGTTCCTCGCAGCCGCGTTGCTTCTGGTCGTCGTCTCCCTCGACTGGCTCGTCACCATGGGGCAGACGATCGTCACCGGGCGGACCGCAGAGCGGGTGCTCTACGGCCTGCGAGTCCGAGTGTTCGCGCAGCTGCAACGCTTGTCGCTCGATTTCTACGACCGCGAACTGGGCGGCCGCATCATGACTCGCATGACCAGCGACATCGAGGCGCTGACCCAACTGCTGCAGACCGGCCTGGTCACCGCGATCGTGAGTCTGTTGACCTGCCTCGGGGTGGCTGTCGCGCTGCTGTTGATGAATTGGCAGCTGGCACTCATCACCATGACGATCGTGCCTCCGTTGGCCTTCGCCACCGTGTGGTTCCGACGGGCCTCCGCAGTGGCCTACGAGGATGCTCGGGAGAAGGTGGGGACCGTCAACGCGGACTTCCAGGAGAGCTTGTCAGGCGTTCGGGTGTCGCAGGCCTTCGTCAGCGGCGAGCGCAACAGTCGTCGATTCGCCGCGTTGTCCGAGGACTACCTGCGGGCACGCTTGGGAGCCCAGCGGCTGGTGGCCTTGTACTTCCCGTTCATCGAGATGTTGTCCGAGGTCGCCGCCGCCATCGTGTTGGGAGCGGGAGCCTCCTACGTCACCGGCGGCCACTTGTCCGCCGGCGAACTCATCGCGTTCCTGCTGTATCTCGACCTGTTCTTCTCGCCGATCCAACAGCTGTCGCAAGTGTTCGACACCTACCAGCAGGCCGCGGTGGCGATCAATCGGATCACCGAACTCATGGCGATTCCCACGCTCACGCCCGACCCGGACGAGCCCGTGATCCCCGGGCGATTGCGGGGTGATGTGTGCTTCGACAACGTTCGATTCGCCTATCCATCGACGTCGGTGGAGGCGTTGCGCGGGGTCGACCTGCACATCGCGCCAGGAGAGACCGTCGCCATCGTGGGCGAGACCGGCGCGGGCAAGTCGACGCTCGAGTAGCTGGTGATCCGCTACTACGACGTGACCGCTGGCTCGGTCTCGATCGATGGCGTCGACGTGCGGAACTACGACCTCACCGCATACCGTCACCAACTGGGAGTGGTGCCTCAGGAGCCGTTCTTGTTCGCCGGCACGATCCGAGACAACCTGGCCTTTGGGCGTGATGACGCTACCGATGCCGAGGTCGAGGCGGCCGCCCGAGCTGTCGGCGCGCACGACGTGATCGCCCGCCAAACCGACGGCTATCTGCACGTTGTGAGCGAGCGTGGCCAGTCGCTGTCGGCCGGCCAGCGTCAGCTGCTGGCGCTGGCCCGGGCCCGACTCGTCGACCCGGCGATCCTGC
>JBBQLA010000613.1:0-1819 GCA_038327485.1 Acidimicrobiales bacterium | reverse complement strand
GCCCGACGGCGGGGACTGGTGCCGTGTGCGGGCTCCAGGATCTGGAGCAGCACGACAGCGGCGAAGGCCACCACCACGACCAGCATCAGCGCACTGTGGAGCACGGTTCGGACCCCGGCATCAGGGACCGCGTTGGAGAGGATCACATGTACGCCGGATTCCAAGGAGAAGAAGGCGAGCGTGACGCCGAAGGCCATGCCTGCCGCCCGTGCGGTGCCGTTGGCGGTGCCGGTCGAGTCGAAAGCGGGCGCGACGATCTGGGTCGTGCCGAGCACCAGGATGAGCCCGATGGCCAACAGCATCGGCTCTCCGGCCAGGTTCACCCCGAACGCAGCCGCCAGCGCAAGGTAGATCGCCAGGGCGATGACCGTGCTGCCGAGCACACGCGTCGGGCTGCCCAGCCGCTTCGGCACCATCACCTTGTCGGCGCGTGCGTCGTCGATGACGCTGCCCGAGGACAGGAAGGCATGTGCCTTGTAGAAGGAGTGGGCGACCAGGTGGAGCAGGGCAGCGGGGTAGATGCCCATCCCGCAAACCATGAGCATGAAGCCCATGTGAGCGGCGCTGGAGTAGCCGAGCGCGACTTTGATGGATGGCTGCGTCAGCAACACGACCGAGGCGAAGAGAGCGGTGAATCCACCGACCACGATGAGCAGCGTGGTGGCCAGGTGAGCGGTGTCGGTGATGAAGGCCATGCGAATCGCCAAGAAGGGACCGGCGTTGAGGATTCCGGCGTGCAGCAGCGCCGAGACCGGCGTGGGGGTCTCCATGACCTCGACCAACCAGCCGTGGGTGGGGAACTGTGCGGACTTCAGGATGGCGGCGATCGCCAGGCACACGGCGGAGAATTCGACAGGACCCAATCGCCAGCCAGGTCGCGCGGTGGCCCGGGCGCCAGTGAAGATCGCCTCGAGGTTGCCGGTGTCGAAGTGCCGATACAGCGCGACCGCTGCAGCGATCAGGAACACGTCACCGACCCGGGCGACGATGAATTTCTTGCGCCCGGCCACGACTGCGGCGCGTCGGTCCTTGTAGAAGAGGAGCAACCGGTGAAGCGCCAGGCTGGTGGCGATCCAGGCCGCGACCAGCAACGCCGTGTTGCCCGCGAGCACCAGCACCTGGACCGAAGCGATGGTGGCAGCGAGTCGGCCGAGGAACGCCCAGTGGCGATCGTCGCCGTCGAGGTAGGTGCAGCTGTACCGGAAGATGACGACCGCCAGCAGGCTGATCATGACCAGCATCACTGCGCTCAGCGCGTCGAGGCGGATCGAGAACCCCAGCCCCGAGGCCCCCCACGTCGGGCTCTCGATCAAGCCGTTGCCGGCAGTTGCCATGGCGGCGACCACCGCAACACCGACGCCGAGCCAGCTGACGACGGCACCGAGCTGGATGACTCGGCGCGGATTCGAGCCGGGGGTGATGAGAGCGGCGACCGCAACGGTGACGAAGCCGAGTGGTGCCAGGAGCACGAACAACGAGGTGGAGGTCAACATGGGAAGAATGATACGCGCACTCTAATACACGAGGCAAGTTTCGTAGATGCCCCAGAGGCGGCCGCTGCTCCGCCGAAGAGATCTGGCCCGTCGTCAGATCGTCAGAGCGTTGATCGTTCCGTCGAATTCCACATGCACCGAGACCTGGGCCCAATGGTCACTGACAACGGCCTCGACCACTTCTGGCCGATCCGACCGGGCGTAGCAGCGGGCGTTGTCGCTCAGATCGCAGATTGCGATCACGTACGGATCGGACGAGGCGCTGTCGCTGACCGCCGTGGCGGCGACCAACGTCGCAGTCCCGGTCGCCCGGTCCACGACCGCCC
>JBBQLA010000612.1:0-1831 GCA_038327485.1 Acidimicrobiales bacterium | reverse complement strand
GAAGCGCAACGAGCCGCGCAGGAACAGGCCGGTCGCGATGCCGCGACCGCGGCTGCTGCTGCCGCCACTGCCTCCCGAGGCCGTCAGGCGGCCGTTGCTGCGCCGAGCTCGTCGAATTCGCCTACTTCCGTCGACGCCAGCAGCGAGGCCGATCTTCGTCAGGCCGGCGATGGCGTCACCGACACCACGACCTCGTTCCCCGATCCGGGACCGATCCGGGCCGACATCCAAATGGTGCTCGATGCCGCGCGGAGCCAGCTCGGGGTGCCCTATCACTGGGGTGCGAGCTCACCGGGAAGCGGCTTCGACTGCTCCGGACTGGTGCTGTACGCGTACGCCAAGATCGGCGTCAGCCTTCCCCACTCATCAAGGGCCCAACGAGCCATGACCCAGCGCATCTCGGCGGACGCGTTGCAGCCGGGTGACCTGGTGTTCTACGGCAACCCGGTGCACCACGTGGGCATCTACATCGGCGGCGGACAGATCGTGCACGCACCGCACAGCGGCGATGTGGTCAAGGTGTCCAGCGTGTACTCAGTGGGCTCGCCGAGCTTCGGGCGCATCTGACACTGAGGTGTCTCGCCGGCTCGATCAGGTGCCGGCCAATCGAGCCACCACCGGGGCGAACTCGTCGACTGACACGGCCGGCACCCCGATGTAGTTGAAGCCCCACTCGGCTCGTCGGGCAATCAGCGACTCGCAGATCTCGTCGACGGTGCCGACACAGGCGTGCGGCGTGACCCGTGCATCCGCAGGGGACATGCCGAACCCGCCGGCCAGGACCTCGTACATCGGATCGGGATCGTCGGTCACGATCGCGAGCTCGAGGCGAATCTGGAACTCGAGTGAGTCGAAGCGATCCCCTGCCGCCTCGCGGATCCAATTCATCTTTCGGTCAGTCGCCTCGGGGGTAGCTGACCGCCCGGCGTTCTCGTCGATCTTGCCGGCCTTCATGTTCGGGTTGAAACCAACGATGTCGGCCACCCGCGCCGCCAGCTGCATGACTCGCTTGCCGCCACCCCCGATGATGATCGGCGGGCCACCGGGGGTGAGCGGCTTGGGAGTACCGTCGAGTCCGTCGATGTCGTAGTGGGTGCCGTGGTGGGTGGCCGGCTCGTCCACCCACAGCGCTCGAACGACCTCCAGGGCTTCCTCCATGCGGTCGACTCGCACCTTGGCCGAGTCGTGGGCGATCCCGGCCTGCTGGTAGTCGGCGTCCATCCACCCGGCCCCCAACCCGAACTCGAATCGGCCGTCGGTCAGCAGGTCCAGCGTGGCAGCCTCCTTGGCCAGCACCGCGGGGTGGCGGTAGTCGTTGGAGAAGACCAGGCTCGCCACCCGCAACGTGGTGGTGGCGTCGGCCGCGGCCATCAACGCAGCGACGGGGCCCAACTGCAGGTCGAAATGATCGGAGATCGTGAGGGTCGAGAAGCCCAGATCTTCGAGCTTGCGAGCCCGCTCACGCAGGCCCGGACCGTCGACGATGCGTCCCACCGGCGAGCTGAATCGGAAGGGACGGAGTGCGACCACCGCGTCACGCTAGGACACGCGTCGAGACTCCTAAGGTGTCCAGATGTCCCGTGACCTCCTCGCCGATTTCGATCGGATCGTCCACACCCACGATGGCAACACGAAGTCGGTGTACCGCCAGGGAGCCGGGCCGGCGGTCATCGTGATCGCCGAGATACCGGGCATCACGCCCAAGGTCGCCGACTTCTCTCGCATCCTTGTCGAGGCGGGCTACTCGGTGTGGATGCCGTCGCTGTTCGGAACCGACGGCGCGGCACCCAACTTCAAGTGATGACGGCCGAGGAGGTAGATCGGGATCACG
>JBBQLA010000611.1:0-1834 GCA_038327485.1 Acidimicrobiales bacterium | reverse complement strand
CGACGGTGTGCGCGATATCCATCGCCCGCTGGTAATAGACCGTGGTCAGGGCGGTGCCGTGAGTTCGGTCGGCGTCGCTGAGGAGTTGGAACAGGGTCGAGGGGGTGCGAATCCACTTGGCCTTGCCGGCCACGATCGACGTGCCCCGAAGATCCGATGGCTTGGCCCCGGCCAGGCTCACGTCGCCGGTGCGCACGCCGAACACCTCGGCCAGCGCCCAGAGCTCGTTGTCGGTGTGTCGGCCGTCCACGTCAATGAAGGCGCACACGATCTCCATGGCCTCGACCAGACACGGATCGGTCCCACGATGCACAGCGGAAGAGGTCGACGCACCGGTGAGGGTCGAGAGTGCGGCGCCGACGTCGGCCACGAACGCGTCCACGACCTCGGCGACAGCGTCCGGACCTCCCACGGGGCTGACGCTACCGGCGCCGGTGCGCTTCGCCGCGCCGTGAGACGCGCCGTGAGACGGGCAGTGCGGCCCGCCCTACGCTGGCACGATGCCGACGACACCGATCCCCGAGTTGGGCCGCCGCGCTGCGGCCGCCGCGCCGGCGTTGGCCGGCGCATCGACCGCCCTCAAGAACGAGGCCCTGCGCAGTGCCGCCGACCTGCTCGAAGCACGCTCCGCGGAGGTGCTCGAGGCCAACGCCGTCGACGTCGCTGCGGCCGAGGTCGATGGGGCAACCGCCACGGTCATCGACCGGCTCCGGCTGAACGAGGCCAAGGTCACGTACATGGCCAACGGGCTTCGCCAAGTTGCCGGTCTGGCCGACCCGGTCGGGGAAGTGCTCGACGGCTGGGTGCGTCCCAATGGGCTGCGGATCACCCGGACCCGGGTCCCGCTCGGTGTGGTCGCGATCATCTACGAGAACCGTCCCAACGTGACCAGCGATGCCTTCGGGCTGTGCCTGAAGTCGGGCAACGTGGCGTTTCTGCGTGGGTCATCGGGGGCCATTCGATCAAACCTGGCCATCGCCGAGGTGCTGCGCGAAGCGGTGGCCAAGACCGGCTTGCCAGCCGACGCGTTGGTGATGGTCGACGACGCCAGTCGTGAGGCTGCCGTGGAGTTCATGCAGCTCGATACGGTGATCGATTGCCTGATCCCGCGTGGGGGAGCGTCGCTCATCGCGTCGATCAAGGAGAACGCGTCAGTGCCGTACATCATCGACGGCGACGGCAACTGCCATCTCTACGTGGACTCGTCGGCTGACCTCGACATGGCCGAGACGATCCTGGTGAACGGCAAGACGCAGCGGCCGTCGGTGTGCAACGCGTTGGAGTCGCTGGTGGTCCACGCCTCGGTGGCCGATGAGTTCCTGGCACGGGTCGATGCTGCGTTGGTCGACGTCGATCTCGTCGGCGACGAGCGGGCGGTCGCGGCGATCGCTCGCTGCCAGCCGGCGACCGACGCCGACTATTCGACCGAGTTCCTCGACCTGAAGATCTCCATCAAGGTGGTCGATTCGCTCGATGAGGCCATCTCGCACATCAACGCAACGGGCACGGGACACTCCGAGGCGATTGTCACCAACGACGTGGTCTCGGCCGATCGATTCTGCGCCGAGGTCGACGCGGCCGCGGTGCTGGTGAACGCCTCGACTCGCTTCGTTGACGGCGAGGAGTTCGGATTCGGCGCTGAGATCGGCATCAGCACCCAGAAGCTCCACGCCCGTGGCCCCATGGGACTGCGTGAGCTGACCACCGCCAAGTACGTGGTGCGCGGCGACGGCCAGGTCCGCGGCTGAGACCGTGATGATCAGCCGGCCGGGCACGGCTGCAGAGGTGCTGTCATGATCGGCCGGCGGTCACACCCGGCGGGGGTGCTGTCATG
>JBBQLA010000610.1:0-1835 GCA_038327485.1 Acidimicrobiales bacterium | reverse complement strand
CGAAGCAGGAACCACACCGCGAAGATCACCAGCAGGATGCCGAAGGCAGTGCGCAGCCGCGTTGAGGAGAGGCGGTTCGACAGCAACGCACCAGCGTGCGAGCCCGGCACCATGCCGAGCATGAAGCAGCCGGCCACGGCCCAGTTGAGGTCGCCGATCACGAGGTGCGTGGCGAGGGTGGGCATGGTGAGCGCGGTGGCCACCACCAGGCTCGTGCCGGTCGCCATGCCCATGTCGAGGCCGACGGCGAGCAGGAACAGTGGAACCAACAGGAAGCCGCCGCCGTTGGCGAGCAGGCCCGAAAAGAATCCGATCGCAGTGGCAGAGGCGACGAGGAGTGCGGCGTGGTCGTGGGCCCAACCATCGCTCGCCTGCTTGGTCGACGGGCTGAGCACGCGGATTCCGACGCCGAGCAGGACCACGCCCGACAGGATCACCAGCGACGAGCTACCGACGAGCGGGCTGAGCGCGGCGCCGAGCACGGCTGCGGGCAACGCTCCGAGGAGGGTCCGCTTGGCCACCCACCAGTCGACTCGGTCCTGGCGGGCGTACGTCCAGGCGCTGGTGGCCGAGCCGGGCAGCATGGCGGGGAGCGGGCCCACGATGGCGCCCATGCCGGTGACACCGATGAGCGAGAGAGCGGGGGTGGCAAAGGCCGAGCCAACTCCGAAGAGTCCGTACAACACGCCGATGCCGAGACCGACGACGGAGATGACCACCCACGAGTTCACCTCGACAGTTGACGACAGATCGATCCATCTGTCCAAGACCAATTGATACCGAGTCAAATAGGCTGTACCTATGGATGTCCGACAGATCACTCACGTATTGGCCGTGGTCGACCACGGCGGCTTCACCCGCGCCGCTGCGTCCCTGCACCTCGCCCAGCCTTCGCTGTCCCAATCGGTGAAACGTCTCGAGAACGAGTTGGGCGTGGAGCTGTTCGCCCGAGCCGGCCGAGGGGTGACCCTGACGGCCGCCGGTGAAGCCTTCGTGGGGCCGGCGCGCCAGGTCGTCCGCGATCTGGACGCGGTGCGCCGCGCGGTCGGCGCCGTGGCTGCGGCCGAGGCCGGACACCTCGACCTGGTGTGCTTGCCGACCCTGGCGGTGTGGCCGGTGGCTGAGCACGTCGGTCGGTTCCGCCGCGCCCACCCCGACGTGACGGTGCGCCTGGTGGAACCGGATGAGCCCGCAGCGGTGGCCCGGATGGTCGAGTCGGGTCACGCCGAGATCGGCTACACCGAGCTGCCGGTCGATCATCGAGGCGTCGGAGTGTTCGAGCTCACCGAGCAGGACTTCGTGGCGGTCGTGCCGGCTTCGTGGAATCTGCCGGACACGATGCGCATCGAGGACCTGGCGCCGCTGGCGCTGGTGACCACGTCGGTCGGTACATCGACGCGTCGACTGGTGGACGAGGCCTTCTCCGCGTCGGGACGAGTGCCGAAGGTGGCCATCGAGACCGACCACCGTGAGGTGGTCACGGCGATGGTTCGCTCCGGCGCCGGCTATTCGCTGTTGCCTCGCCAGGTCGCCGCCAACATCGCCCGCCGCGATGCTCGAACCATTGAGATCGAACCGCACATCAGACGTCGCGTCGGGCTGATCCACCGCTCCGCCGCGGCCTCGCCGGCGGCAGCAGCTTTCCTGGCGATGGTCCGCCAGGAGCTTGCCTCGCACTCATAGCCTCGTTCGATGTTCGCTCTCGCTCTGATCGTGGCGGTGGCCGCCGCTGTTCGGTCCACGTGGTCGCCGTGTGGTCTGTCGATGCTGTCCACCATCACTCCGTTGGCCGAACGATCGCGGGGCCGTCGCTACCGTCGAACGGCATCGTGGTT
>JBBQLA010000609.1:0-1847 GCA_038327485.1 Acidimicrobiales bacterium | reverse complement strand
CCCTTCCATGGGCACACCGACGTGTGCCCCGACGGGGCGAAGTTCTCGGCGCTGATCGAATCAGCGGGGAAGTAGTGGTTGCCCTCGACGACGATGGTGTCGTCGCTCTGAGCCAACGTGGCCCCGTTCCAGACTGCTTTCATGGCTGGCCGTCGCTTTCGTGGTCCGGTTCAGCGGACATCGGGGTGGACACCGTCGAACCGTAGCGGCGCCGGGCCGATCGCGAAGGGGCGGGGGTAGCTTGTCGGCATGGTCGATGTCTCCACGCTGCCGACGACGCTCGGCGAACTCAGGTCCTCCGGATGGGTGTCGCGCCCGGTCAAGGACGAGATCCGTGCCAATGCTGTCGCCCGGATCTCTGCGGGTGAGCCGCTCTTCGCCGAAGTGCTCGGTTATCAGGACACGGTTTTCCCGCAGCTCGAGAACGCTCTGCTGGCCGGTCACGACGTGATCTTCCTGGGCGAGCGGGGCCAGGCCAAGACCAGGATGATCCGTTCCCTGGTCGGATTGCTCGACGAGTGGATGCCGATCGTCGCGGGGTCGGAGATCAACGACGATCCGTATGCGCCGGTGAGTCGCTACGCCAAGGATCTCGTGGACGCGGACGGCGACGACACCCACATCGGTTGGGTGCACCGTTCAGATCGCTACGGCGAGAAGCTGGCGACGCCCGACACCTCGATCGCCGACCTCATCGGCGAGGTCGATCCGATCAAGGTCGCCGAAGGTCGGTACCTGTCCGACGAATTGACACTCCACTACGGACTCGTGCCGCGCACCAACCGTGGGATCTTCGCCATCAACGAACTGCCGGATCTGGCCGAGCGCATCCAGGTGGGTCTGCTCAACGTGCTCGAGGAGCGTGACATCCAGGTGCGCGGCTACAAGATCCGCCTGCCGCTCGACGTGCTGCTGGTGGCGTCGGCCAACCCCGACGACTACACCAATCGCGGTCGACTGATCACCCCGTTGAAGGATCGGTTCGGCAGTCAGATCCGTACCCACTATCCCCTCGACGTCGAGACCGAGATGGCCATCGTGGCGCAGGAGTCCACGCTGTTGGCCGTCGACGGTCTCACGGTGCATGTGCCGCCGTCGATGAGCGAGATCATCGCCACCATCAGCCAGATCGCCCGGCAGAGCCCGCACATCAGCCAGCGTTCGGGCGTGTCGGTGCGCCTCACCGTGGCCAACCAGGAGACCGTGGTCGCCAACGCGCTGCGGCGAGCGCTTCGCAATGGCGAGACCGAGGTCGTCCCGCGCATCTGTGACCTCGAAGCGGTGCCGGCGTCGACAGCCGGCAAGGTCGAGATCGAGAGCCTCGAGGATGGTCGTGAGGAGCAGATCCTCGATCACATCGTGCGCTCCGCAGTGTTGGCGGTGTTCCGAGAGCGGGTACGGCCCGAGGACTTGCTGGCCGTCGTCGAGGGCTTCGAGGGTCGGGGACCGATCGAGATCGGCGAAGACGTTGCGGCCGCTGGTTACGTCGGTCTGTGCGAGACCATGCCGGCGCTGGCCCGGGCGGCCGAGCCGCTCATCGACGGGCCGTCATCGCCGGCCAAGGTCGCGTCCGCGGTCGAGCTGGTGCTCGAAGGGCTGCACTTGTCGAAGCGCCTCAACAAGGACGCCATTGGCGGTCGGGCCCAGTACCGAGCTCGCGGCTGATCAGCGCCGGGCCCATCGACGGATCAGCTCCGCGCTGGGTTTGGGTGCCCGATCGCGGTCGATGATGCCGCGCCGCACGCTGTGGCCGAGGTCCCACTCGTAGCCGTCGATGGGCGACGACAGGAACACGCCGCGCAGATCGATTCCTTCGGCTCTGGAGTCAGTGAGCTGAGCGAGGCACG
>JBBQLA010000608.1:0-1848 GCA_038327485.1 Acidimicrobiales bacterium | reverse complement strand
CTCGTAGCCGTGCAGGTCGTTGTCGACGAGCAATCCGAGTACGGCGGTTTCGAGCACGGAGCGGACTCTAGCCAGCGCGATATATCGCGTGCAACTATCGATTCGATATAACGACGATGCGGTTCTCCACCGGTTGGCGGTGCGGCGAGGCCGGTTGGCCCATCTCGCGGCGAGCGGATCGCTACCCTGATGCGGTGCAATTCGTGCAACCAGAGGGCAGCGGCACCTCGACGGGCCCTGCCGGGACCGTCGACTTCCGGCTCGATCGCCGTCGAACCCTGCGCGCCTTTCGCAAGGGTGATCTGGGACGAGCCGACATCTGCGACGCGCAGTCCGAACTTATGCGCGTCGCCAAGGACTGCTCGGAGCCGGCGCGCACCGCCTGCCCGGTGTGCGAGGAACGGTCGCTGCGTCTGGTCCGATACGTGTTCGGGCCGCGACTTCCCCGAGGCGGACGATGCGTCAGCTCCGAGACCGAGCTGCGTCGACTCGCGGCCCGCGCCGGCGAGCACCGGTGCTACCTCGTGGAGGTCTGCGCTGGGTGTCGGTGGAACCACCTGCTGTCCACCTTCCTCTTGCGGCCGCAGCGGTCGGCCTAGGGGCCCGTGGTCCGATCCGCTGCTTCCCCTGCGCCGCGCCCGTCGCGTCACGCGCCCCGATCCGACCGCAAAGCCCCGCCGAAAGCGGTTGCCCGGCGTCGACGGACCCGCGTCACGTGGCAGATGCGCGTTCGACAGTGCATGTACGGCGTCGTGCTCCTCGGGGTCGCGAGCGTCGGAGGAACCTTCGTGCTCCTCAACTCGGTCTCGATCCCACCGCCGACGCGACAGCTGAAGTTCACCTCCCTCGTGTGCACGGCCGAGGTGGCCGACGGGCAATGCTCCCCCTCGAACTCGGTGGCGCAGTTCTCGTCGGGCGAGAACCGGGTGTTCGTCACCCTCGACGAGATGTCGCCGTACCTGATCAATGCGGTGGTCGCAGGGGAGGACCGGGGCTTCTTCCGACACAACGGCGTGGATCCGTGGGGGATCACCCGCGCCGTCGTACGCGACATGTTGGGATCGGGCTCGCTCCAGGGCGGATCGACGATCACCCAGCAGTACGTCAAGAACGTCTACCTGACCCAGGAACGCACGTTCACTCGCAAGCTCCGCGAGGCGGCGCTCGCGATCAAGCTGGAGCGGAAGTTCACCAAGCAGCAGATCCTCGAGCGCTACCTGAACGAGATCCCGTTCGGCCGCGGCGCGTACGGCGTCGAGGCCGCGGCCCAGGCGTACTTCGGGGTCGACGCAACCGACCTCGACATCGCGCAGTCCGCCTACCTCGCCGGGCTGATCCGGGCGCCGCAGCGAGCCGACGCCAAGCTCCACCCCGAGGAAGCAACCCGGCGCCGCAAGACCGTGCTCGTCGCGATGGTGCAAGAGGGATACATCTCCTCGACCCAGGCAGCCACGGCCGACAAGGAACCGTGGGATCACGAGCACCTCCTCGACCGACCGCCCATCTCCAACGGCAGCCAGGTCCGATCCCCGTTCCGTGCGATCGGCGGCGACTACATCACCGAGTGGGTTCGCCAGCAGCTGAACGCGATGCCGGGCATCGGCGAGGACGCGGTCTACAACCAAGGGCTGCGGATCTACCTGACGATCGATTCCACGCTGCAGGCCGCGGCACACGACGCGATCACCACAACACTCGACAAGCCTGATGATCCGACCGCCGCGATGGTGTCACTCGACGACAAGGGACGGGTGATCGCCCTGGTCGGCGGCAAGGGGTTCGACCAGTCGGGGAGCCAGGTCGACTTCGCGTTGGGCAAGCAGGGTGGTGGTGCCGGACGACAGGCGG
>JBBQLA010000607.1:0-1852 GCA_038327485.1 Acidimicrobiales bacterium | reverse complement strand
CGTCGGTCGACACGTCGATGCCGATGGAACGTTTGCCTCGGTTCGGCTGCTCCATGATGTAGTTCACCGCACCGGGACCACCGGGGATCAGCCCCGACGAGATGAGGCCGCGTTGTGGGTCGCCCGACACCGGGTGCTCGACCTTGATCACGTCCGCGCCCCAGTCGGCCATGACCGCACCAGCGGCGGGGACGAAGGTCCAGGCGGCGACCTCGAGGACACGGATTCCGTTCATCACATCGTGCATGTCCGAACCGTACTGTCCTGACACGCGTGTCAGTCGGCCAGATGCTACCGGGACGCCATAGGCAACAGCTCGAGCAGCTGCCCATCGGGATCGCGGACGATCGCCGCCACCGGCAGGTCGGTCACCACCTCGCCACCGAAATCGACCACCCGGGCCACCGTCGCCGCGAGATCGTCGACCGAGATCGACAGGTGGGTGAGGCCGGGCTCGTTGAACACTCGATCGGCTCGTCGCGGGTTGCCCGGACGATCGAACTCCATGAGCTCGAGCACGAACGAGCCCAGCCGCAGGTACACGGCGCGTAGTCCAACGGGCGCGGCGACGCCCAGGAACGGCCCGGCCACCTCGTCGGGCAACTTGAGCTCGCGTTCGACCTCGAACTTGAGCAGCTCGACGTAGAAGCGCTGCGCCGCTGCAAGATCGGCGGTGCACTGGCCGACGTGGTTGACGACACCGTCGCCCATGGCCCGTGTCAGTCCGACGCGGGAAGTGGCTTGGCGTCCTTGATGGCGAGGATCGCGCCGTTGCACGTCAGCGATCCGGCACCGGCTTTGGTGCACAACAGTTCGAGACCCAGTTCGGCTTCGGCGTACCGCTTGCCGATCAGCGAACCCAGCGCGTAGTCCGCGAGGGGCGCACCCGAAGCGACTGCATCGGTGTCGGGGCCGAGCATCGGCGCACCGCCGCACCCGAGTTCGACCTCATCGGCTGGTGCTCGCACGACCACCACCTGGGTGTCGCACACTGCGCTTCGATACTGAGTTCCCGCCTTGAGCTGCATGGCGGTCAGCTTGTCACGCGCTCGCCGGTTGAGGTGGTGCGTCTCCACCACCGTGAACCAACAAGTTGGCGCCGGTGATGAACGCTGCCGCACTGGAGGCCAGGAACAGACACGCCGAGGCCACGTCATCGGGCCGACCCATCCGACCCATGGGCACGGTGGCGATGACGGCGTTGAAGTAGGCGTCGCCGCCGTACTTCTCGTAGAGCTCGTCGGTGGCGATTGCGCCGGGCGTCACGCAGTTGACCCGAACTCTGGGGGCGTACTGCGTCGACAGCGTGACGGCAGCCTCGAGCAGCCCGGCCTTGGCCGCTCCGTACGCTGCGGTGCCGGGGGAAGGGCGAACGCCATTGAGCGAAGCGATGTTGATGATTGAGCCGCCGTCTTCCTGACGCTGCATGACCGTGTTGGCCTGCTCGGCCACCAGCAGCGGAGCCAGGAGATTGAGGCGAACAATGGCTTCGGTGAATCGGGGCGACGCAATGGCCGCCTCGGCCGGCGGCGAGCCGCCGGCGTTGTTGACCACGATGTCGAGCCGGCCGAACCGCTCCACGATGGTGCCGACCATTGCGGCGACCTCGTCGGGCTGACGCACGTCGACGGCCAGGAAGGTGGTCAGCGGAACTCCGCCATCGATCTCCTCGGGAGCGGTGCGCCCGCACACCACCACCGTCGCGCCGGCTTGGACGAACCGCAGGGCGATCTCGGCGCCCAGCCCCCGGGTGCCTCCGGTGACCAGTGCGATCTTCCCCGACAGGTCGAAGGTCGTGGCGTCGGCCGGCGCGGAGGGCGAGGTCATCGCACGTTGTTAGTGCGTGACGGGA
>JBBQLA010000606.1:0-1853 GCA_038327485.1 Acidimicrobiales bacterium | reverse complement strand
TGCCGACCACTCGACCGTCACCATCTCGGTCGACTTCGAAGGTCACGGCATCGGCCGAATCCTCGTCCCGCTCGTCGTCACCGGACAGGCCCGCAAGGAGATGCCGGCCAACCTCGCGGCGCTGAAGCACCAGCTTGAATGACCGAGCGGCTGGCGCGGTTACTGACCTTCGGGCTTTCCGACTGCGGTCAACCCTGACGGGCTCAAGGGTTCGGCCCGGATCTACCGAGTTCTCTACCGACTTCCACCAGACCGGTGGCGTCGGATCGGAGAACACGATGGGCTATGTGGTGGAACGCAACGGACGGTTGTACGCGGTGGTCTACGCCGGGATCGACCCGGTCACCGGCAAGGACCGAAGGTCATGGCGAGCGGCTGGCACGATCCGCTCCGAGGCCGACGCGATGGTTGAACGCCTCGATGAGGAGAATCGGCTGCTGCGAGCGGTCGAGACCTCGGCTCGTGGGCTGACCCTCGGCGCGTACCTCACGAACTCGTGGCTGCCGGCCAAGAGGATCGAGATCCGACCGACGACATTCGCCCGCTACGAATGGATGGTCAACCACTACGTCATCCCGCGCCTCGGGTCGATCCTGTTGCGACAGTTGCGTGCGCATCACCTCGAAGCGTTCTACACGAACCTCCTCGCGAAGAGCCCGGAGCGACCCAAGCCGCTGGCAGCGAAGACGGTCCACAACGTGCACGTCATGATCCGTTCCGCTCTTCGCATGGCAGTGCGGCGCAGCCTCCTCACGGTCAACGTCGGCGATGCTGCGGTCGCTCCTCGGTTCCGGCCGGTGACACCGCCGATGCGGTCGTGGACCGCCGATCAGCTCGCCGTGTTCATGGCCGCAGTCCAGGGGAACCGCATGTTTCCGGCGTATCGGGTCTCGGCGATGACCGGAACGCGACGTGGTGAGGTCCTCGGTCTGAAGTGGGGTGCGATCGATTTCAAGCACCAGCGGCTGTCGATCACCGCCAACGTGCAACTACTCGGCACCAAGATCATCGTGCAGGCCCCGAAGACTCGGACCAGTCGCCGGATGATCGAGATCGACCCCGCGACCGTCGAGATCCTCGACACCTGGCGCACCGAACAGGAACGACGCGGCGTGCCCATCGGTGACGACGACTGGGTCTTCACCTCACGCGACGGCGGGCCGTTCAACCCCGATCTGTATTCACAGATCTTCGACCGTCTCGTCGCCGGACTCGACATCCCGCGGATCCGGTTGCACGATCTGCGCCACACGCACGCGACGCTGCTGTTGAAGAACGGCGCGCCGCTCAAGGTCGTGTCGGAGCGGCTCGGTCACTCGTCGCCGGCGTTCACGATGGCCACCTACCAGCACGTCCTGCCCGGCATGGGCGCACACGCCGCCGCGCAGTTCGCCGAACTCATCGACCCGAACCCGGTAGACAACGGTGACGACGAACCCATGGCGGCGTAACCGACGCAAGTCCGATCTCTACCGGTCACCGCGAAAACGCGGTAGACGCTCCGGTAGAGAAATCAGATTAAAACTGATGACGGGCCCCGAAAGGCCCGTCATCATTGATCAAATTGGTGGCGGGGGCAGGATTTGAACCTGCGAGCTTCGGGTTATGAGTTAGCAGTACCTCGTCCCGGCTGGTGCCGCCGTGTGCCCTTCCCACCAGTGGAACCGGGCGTTCCGGGCTCCGTTGGTACCGTCTCGTCCCGGGCTGTCACGCCCGGTCGTGAAGAACTGGGCGGAAACTCCGGCGGAACTCTCGATGCAGAACGACTGTCCGACTCCGCGGCTTCGGAGTGGTCAACCAGGGCGTGAGCGGCGAGGTAGGCGACTACAGATGCTTCGCTCACGTAGACGATC
>JBBQLA010000605.1:0-1859 GCA_038327485.1 Acidimicrobiales bacterium | reverse complement strand
GCCGTGCCACTTTGCGATCTGGTGACGACATGACAGGATGCCGTCACATCGGGCGACCACGCTCGGTGCGAATCCACCATGACCTCGACCCTTTCGAACCGCCGTATCTCGTTGGCACTCGCTCTTTCGGCGAGCCTTGTCATCGGCACCGTCACGGCCGTCGCGGCACAACCGACTGCTCCAGATCCGGTGACCGCAGCCCGAGCAGTGCTGTCGAAGGCGACGTCGACTCGTGTGGCAGCCGAATCGCGGCTGGCGAAACTCACGCAGCGTCAGACTTCGCTCGAAGCGCAACTGCACAGTTCGACCTCGGATGCCGCGGCCGTCGCCACCCAGATGGCCGATGCTCGACGCACCGCTCGTCAGCGCGCCGTCGACGCCTACGTGAACGGCGGAGCAGCTGAGCAACTCGCTGCGGTGTTGCAGTCGTCCGGCCCGTCGGAAGCTTCGGCTCGCACGATGATCCTGGCCAACGGCGCCGAGACGGCGGCTGCCGCCGCCGACCAGTTCGAGGTGTTGCGCCAGGAGAACGACCCCGGATTGGCGACGTTGGCGACGTCGCTCGACGAGATCAACCGTCAGCTCGACGCCGCCTCCAACGACGTGGCACAGGCCTCGGCGCTCGAAGCCGATGCCGAGCGGGCCTTGGCGGTGGCGAAGGCCATCCCGCCCAAGCCGGTGACGACCACCACGAGCCGGCCGGTTCGCGCCCCCGCAGCCAAGAAGGCCACGCCGGCTCCCTCGACCACGGCGCCAATGGACATGTGGGCGGCGGTGCGAAACTGCGAGTCGGGCGGCGATTACACGATCGTCAGCGGCTCGGGTCGGTACCGGGGCGCGTATCAGTTCGACCAGTCGACCTGGGAGTCGGTCGGCGGTAGTGGCGATCCTGCTGCTGCCGAGCCGGCCGAGCAGGACAAGCGGGCGCAGATGCTCTACGAAGCTCGTGGTGCCAAGGCCTGGCCCCACTGCGGTATGAACCTGCCGTAGCGCTGGCTCGTCAGTCGGCATTGACCTCAGCCGGCATTGACCTCGAAGTGGGAGAGGTCAGCTTCGAGATCGACCCTGATCTGCTCGGCCAACGCGCCACGCAGGTTCTTGCGGGTACCCCGGAAGGCGCTCGGGACGACCGTCGCTGCCAGGTGAGCCGCCACCTCGATGGCCCGTGACTCGACGGTGTCGAGCTCGACGACCTCGTCGAGAAAGTTGGCCTCGAGCGCGTTGGTCGGGTTGAGCAACTCGGCGTGCTGCACGCAGCGGGTGAACCACTTCTTGGTGAGTCGGTTGCGGCACAGTTCGGCGCCGAATCGAGGCATCGGCATGCCGATCGCCACCTCGTTGAGCCCCAGTTTGTATGGCCCGTCAGCGCCCACCCGATAGTCGGCGCACGTGGCGATGATGCCGCCCTGAGCCAGGGCGTGACCGGTCACGCCCAGTACGACGGGCACTGGCGACATGAAAATTCGCAGACCCAAGGTGGCGCCCGCCAACAGCAGTCGACGCACCGCGTCGACATCGTTCCCGGTCATCACCGTCAGATCGAAGCCGGCGGAGAACTTGCCCTCACGCCCGATCAGCACGACTGCTTTGGAGTTCACCTCGGCCGCATCGAGCGCCGCGTTGATGCCGTCGAGCATCTCGAACGACAGGGCGTTGGCCTTGCCGTCGTCGAAGCGGATCACGGACACATCGCCCTCGGTGCGGGACGTCACGAGCTCGGTCATTCCGTCAACCTACCGGCGCTGCGCCAGACTGTCCGCCGTGGGAGCAGGTCCGAAGGAGGCTGACGAACTCGTCGGGTTCGGAGACGGTCGCCTCACCCACCTGCCCGGTCTGGACGGTCTCCGCGGCCTAGCTGT
>JBBQLA010000604.1:0-1860 GCA_038327485.1 Acidimicrobiales bacterium | reverse complement strand
CCCACGCCGACATCGACGGTGACCGCCCGTCCCGGCGGCACCTCGACCTTTCCGCCTGCGATGGCGTCGGTGGCCTTGCCGCCCGCCGCGGCGCGCACTCGAACCACGGCGATCGTGTCGCTCGAGGGGTTCACGATCCGGATGATGGACCTCCCGGCACCGGCCTGATCGACACGCGACACCAACCACTCGCGGGCCGCGACCGTGAGGCCGGTCGCGGTCGCCGTGCCGTTCGAGATGAGTGACTCGCTCGATGCCGTGGCCGTCGAGAGGACCTGCGTGGCCACCAGGCCGGCGCGATCGTCGGTTTCGACCGTGATGGTTCGTTGCCCGGTCGGCGGCAAGCGGGTCTCGGAGTTGAGGTCGACGATCACGTAGCGACGGGCCGGCACCTGCAGGGTGAACGGCTCGGGGTACGCGGCCGGATCGGCGCCATCGGGGCGCACCGTGACCAACCCGTCAACCGGGTTGGCGCTGGGGTTGTACACGACGAGCCGGTCGCTCAACCCCTCCGCACCCACCGAGTCGGGGAACAGGATGCGTTGTGATGTGCCTGACATGCCAGGGTCGATTCGTATCCCGCTGGTGGCCTTGTCCCCACCGGTCAGCTCGACCAGTCCGGCGATGAACTGCCCGTCACGCGAGTCGATGGTGATGGCGAATTGGTCGTATCGCTGCTGTTCTTCGTTGAGGTCGACGAATCGCGACGAGCGCGCCGCGACGACCAGCCCTGAGTACTTCCTGGGGCTTCGAACCCCGTTGTCGCTGGCGACGGTCACGTTCACGCTGGCATCGGCCGCGAACGGATTGAACAGCCACAGACGAGCGGAGTTTCCGAGTTGGGTGTCGGCCGACCCGAAGTACCAGTGCGACGAGGGGGCGGTGTCACACGGTGCCTCATCACCCAGACCTTGCGACGTCAGACGCTGCGACACGACGACGCCGCCGCCGCTGGCCTCGACGAGGACCGATCCAGCGGCCTCTCCACCGAACTTTGCACGGTCCACGGCCACTACGGAGTGGGCCGGGACGTCCACCGTGGTCGTGACCGCGAGAGCGCCCGCGACGGTGCCGTATCCGGTGACCGAGGCCGACCGGGCCCGTGACGTGGAGTTCGATATGGAGATCTCGTGAGTGCCCACCTCGGTCCACGCCGGTCCGGCCGAAGGGCAGTACCAGGTCGAGCCAGCGGCTCCCGCTGCGAGAGACGTGGGGTCCGGGAGCCGCGCCGGCGCCGGGAACGATGCGGCTCGGTCCGGCAGGAGCGCCAGCATCCCGACGATGCACGCCACGAGCGCCGCGATGCCGATCAGACGTCGAATCATCGGTCACCATCCGAATGGTCATTGTCGTGGTCGCCGGCGTCGTCTTCGGAATCGACGTCCGACGGGGGTGCGTCCAGCGATCGAGTGCCGCTCGGTCGCGCGGGGGTCAGACCACGAGCCATGAATGTCGCCATGATCACCAGCAACAACTGGCCGACCAGCAAGAGACGGTGTCGGAGCGGGCTGTCGAACTTGAGCGTGGCCGAACCACTCACCGATGAATCGAAGCGTTGCGCCCACCCCTGGAAGGGGACTGGACGACGTTCGCCCGACCTGGTCACCAGGCGCCACGCTCGTCCCTGCTCGGCCAGGATCACGCTCGAGCCCTTGATGACGCGACCAGAGTAATTGGTCGGATCGTCGCCGCTCGTGAAGGCGTCGGTACCGCGAGCGGGGTCGCTCGACAGCACCGAAACAGCAGGTTTCGCTCCCTGAGCGCGAGCTTCGTCCCCCGCCAGCGAACGCCGGATCGGCGCCCACACGTCGGAGCTGAACACACCCATTCCTGGAGCCACCGATTGTTCGGTCAGGTCGA
>JBBQLA010000603.1:0-1864 GCA_038327485.1 Acidimicrobiales bacterium | reverse complement strand
ACCACAGCGCGGTACCTCGGCGAGATCGCCGAAGCCGAGGCACACAGGCTCGGCTGGCGAGCCAACTGAGGGACGCTCGGACCGCCATCGATAGCGATCCTCGCCGTCCTGATCGGTCACGAAGCTGATCTGGTTTCTCGGCCCGCCATGGGCGCACCGAAGGGTCTGGGTGGCCACGACGCGCATGGGTATGCTCCCGTGACGATGCCGAGCGAAGACGGGTCCGGTTCGAGTAGCGCGTCGGGGAAGATCACCCTTGCGGGGGCGGTGTCGATGGGCACCGGGGTGATGATCGGCGCGGGGGTCTTCGCTCTGACCGGCCAGGTCGCCGCGACTGCGGGGCAGTGGTTCCCCCTGGCGTTCCTCGCCGCAGCGGTGGTCGCGGGCACCACTGCCTACTCGTACGTCAAGCTCTCGAACACGTATCCCTCGGCGGGTGGGATCGGTACGTTCCTCACCAAGGCCTACGGTGCCGGTCCGATCGCCGGCACCTTCACCATGGCCATGTGGGCATCCATGGTGCTCAATGAGAGCCTGGTGGCGCGGACCTTCGGCACCTATTTCACCCGGCTGGTGGGGTTGAGCACCTCGACGGTCTTCGTCGTGGCCTTCGGGGTGGTCGTTCTGATCGGCTCGTTCGCCGTCAACGCCGCGGGCAACCGGGCAGTCAACGCCACCGAGAGCGTGATGGCGGTGGTGAAGATCGGCGGGCTCGTCATTTTCGCGGCAGCGTGCATCTGGGTGGCCGACTTCCCGGCCTCGCACGGCGGTGCCGTCGCCTCGCCGCCCGTCGACTCGCTTATCGCGTCGGTCGGCATCGCCGTGCTGGCCTTCAAGGGCTTCACCACCATCACCAACACCGGCGGTGACATCGTGAAGCCCCACGTCAACGTGGGTCGGGCGATCGTGCTCTCCATCGGCGCCGTCACTGTCGTCTACCTCTTGGTGGCACTGGCGGTGCGCGGCAACTTGAGCCTGACCGAGATCGTCCACGCACGCGATTACTCCCTGGCGGAAGCGGGCCGCCCGTTTTGCGGGTCCACCGGGTTCAAGCTGGTTGCCGGCCTCGCGGTGATCGCCACCATCACGAGCGTCATGGCATCGATGTTCTCGTCTTCTCGGATGCTCAAGATGATGAGCGACATGGACGAGGTGCCCGAGGTCACGGTAGGTCGGTCACTGCCGTTCGGTAACCCGTCGCTCCTCGTCACCACTGCCGTCGCCGTCGGACTGACCGTGGCGTTCGATCTCTCGCGCATCGTTGCGCTCGGAGCGTTCGCGTACCTGGCCCTGGATATGGTCATCCACTGGGGACACCTCCGCCATCTTCGTGACAAGACCGGGGCCCGCCCCGGCCCCCTCGTCGCCGCGATCGTGCTGGACGCCATCGTATTCGCCGGGTTCTTCGCCTACCGGGTGCGCACCGACCTGGTGGTCATCGCTGCGTTCGCTGCGTTCGCCGTCGTGGTCGCCGGCGGCGAATACGTGTACATGACCCGCGTCAGCAGCGACTCCGGCTCGGAGCCCTCTGGAAACCGGACCTCGCACCCTTCCTGAAGGCTCGGCTCCTGGCCGTTGCATTCGGTGCCAGGTGAGCGGAGAGGACGCGCGTATTACTGGACTGGCTCCAGATGGGGTTGGACGAGCGCCAGCGCATCGTTGAGGTCGAAAGGCCCTACCCCCTCGGGGTACTCCGGCGCAGGATGACTATCGAGTCGACGATTCGGAGCTGCAATGACATTGGCGCAACTGTTGGTCACCCTTGCCGCCGCAGGTGTTGTGGCCGGCTTGGCTTGGTTCTTCTTCGGGAGTCGGCCGGTGATCGAGGCCGTCGAGCTCGCTGGCGTACAAGAAGTTCGGGTGA
>JBBQLA010000602.1:0-1881 GCA_038327485.1 Acidimicrobiales bacterium | reverse complement strand
CGAGACACTTGCCAACGTCGCGTTGATCGTCGCCAACGGCCCAGATTGGTTCCGCCAAGTGGGTACCGAACAGTCACCTGGAACGATCGTGTGCACCATCACCGGCGCGACCCGTCGACACGGCGTCGGCGAAGTCGCGATGGGCACCACCCTTCGAGAGGTCATCGCGTCGATCGGTTGGGGACCACGCGCCGGTCATACGATCACGGCAGTTCTGTCCGGGACGGCGAACGCGATCATTCCGCCTGACCTGCTCGACACGCCGCTCACCCACGCTGCGATGGCGGCCGCCGGAACCGGCCTCGGCTCAGCAGGCTTCATCGTGTTCGACGATGAAACCGATCCGGTGTCAATCGCGCAGGGGGTCTCCCGGTTCCTGGCCGTCGAATCGTGTGGGCAGTGCGAACCGTGCAAGCGGGATGGCATCGCCATCTCCGAGCTGCTGGGCCGGCTGACTCGTTCCGCATTCACCGAGCGAAACATGACTGACCTCCAGCGCCGAATCGAAACCGTCTCGATCGGCGCTCGCTGCAACCTCGCCCGCCAACAGGCAGACGTCGTCGGCAGCCTGCTCCAGCTGTTCGACGGTGCGGTTTCGGCTCACCTCGCCGGTGGCCCGACTTCCGAGCCAGTGCCGATCGTTCCGTTGGCCGAGATCGTCGGTGGCCGTGCCGTTCTCGATCTCGAGCAACTCAAGAAGCAACCGGACTGGAGCTACCACGCTGCAGACTCCGGAACATCGCCGGCCGCGCTGCTCGGCAACACCCCGGTCCGTATCACGGCAATGGTCACCCCGGTGCGACGCCAGGACTGGTCCGCCGAGGTCGCCGACGAACATCCGCTGGAGATTCTCGATGAGGCACACGACCTCCTCGACCAGCTACTCCTCGAAGCATTCGACGAGGTCGCCGACGACGACCGAACCGCCGTGACACGACTCATCCATTTTGTTCGGCTCCACATCGACGTCACCCGTCGGATCCTGTACCCCATGGCCCGACGGCACGGCGGCGAAGCGGGAGAGGCCGTTGCGGATCTGGCTGAACAACACGAGTCCTCGACACTCGCTCTCGTCGATCGTGTCGAGCGCTCCCACGGCGACCCCCTCGCCGGCGCGTTGAGCGACCTCTCGACGTCGCTGCGCACACACGCCGAACAAGACGATGAGTTGATCGAGCTGCTGCGGGACTCGATGGACCCGGACCAACGTGGAGAACTCGCCGACGCACTCGCTGAGGCGAGAACGACCTCCACAATCCTCTAACAGGCGCCCGTCGAATCGGGCGCAACGAACGGAGTGACGATGAGGCAGATACTGGTCGGTGTAGATGGGTCGGAGGCCGCGGCGGCAGCGCTCGGGTGGGCAGGACGACTGGCCGGCGCGGCCGGCGCCGACGTCGTCGCCGCGACCGTGTTCCACTCCAGCGAGGTCGAGGTCGACCCGGACCGATACGAGGAGTTGCGGGCCGAGGCCGAGCAACGGCTCGGCGCCGAGTGGTCGAAGCCCGACAATGCCAAACGACCCTACCGCTCACTGCTTCTCGACAACTCCCCGAACGCGCTGATGCAGGCAGCCGACCGAGAGGACGCGGATCTCGTCGTGGTCGGACCTCAAGGGCACGGCCGGTTCGCCAGTCTTCACATCGGGAGCCTGGCCCATCACCTCGCGCACTACACGACTCGACCCCTGGCGATCGTCCCCGAGCCGGGCGCCGATCGAGGGCTCGACCGCATCGTGGTCGGGCTCGACGGATCCCACTTCAGTAACGCCGCGGCTCAGTGGTGCGCGGAACTCGCCGTCCGCGTCGGCGCTCACGTCATCGCGACGTACGCGTTCAAACCACCGATGGAGTTGGTACCCGAATCGGACCCGCACAGCTG
>JBBQLA010000601.1:0-1885 GCA_038327485.1 Acidimicrobiales bacterium | reverse complement strand
CCACCGGCTGGACCGTGCAACGGATGGCCACGATGGACCGTCTCGTACTCGAGGTCGCCACCTACGAGCTGCGCCACCGTGACGATGTCCCCACTGCCGTGGTACTGAATGAAGCGGTGGAGCTGGCCAACTCCTACGGCAGCGACGAATCGGGCGGGTTCGTCAACGGGGTGCTGTCGGCGATCGCGCGGGCCACCCGGGTCGACGATCCCGGCGAGTGACGCGCTGGACTCGAGTGGTACCGTCCGTTTGACCGTTAACGGAGGTCCTGTGAGGCCTCCACGGACATTGGAGCACCATCGTGGCTGAGCGAGAACGCAAGGGGTCCCGCCCGTACGGGGGGACGTTCGTCGCCCACTCTCGCATCATGGATCGCAACGATCTGCTGCGAGCGATCAAGCGCATGGCTCACGAGATCCTCGAACGGAACCACGGGCTGGCCGGCGTCGAGATCGTCGGACTGCAGACCGGTGGGGTCGAATTGGCCCGAGCTGTTGCCGACGAACTGGCCGACATCGACGGTACACAGCTCACCGTGGGCACCCTCGACGTGGCCTTCTACCGCGACGACATCGGCATCCGGCCAGTGTTGCCCGAAGAGGTGACCAACATCCCCTTCGACATCGACGGAAAGGTCGTGGTGCTGGTCGACGACGTGTTGTTCACCGGCCGGACCATTCGGGCCGCGCTCGACGCCCTGGCCGACTACGGGAGACCGCGGGCGGTGCAACTGGCGGTCATGGTGGATCGCGGTCATCGCGAGCTGCCGATCCGACCCGATTACGTGGGCCGCAACCTGCCCACCCGGCGCGACGAGTTGGTGAACGTCCATGCCGAGGGAGTCGACCTGGGCGAGATGGTCAAGTGAAGGACCTGCTGACGATCGCCGATCTGGGGATCGACGGCATCGAGGAGATCCTGGAACTCACCGACCATTTCGTCGAGGTCAACCGGAGAGCCATTCCCAAGGTGCCGGCCCTGCGCGGCAAGACCGTCGTCTCGCTGTTCTACGAGGACTCCACCCGGACCCGGCTGAGCTTCGAGACCGCGGCCAAGCGGCTCGGTGCCGACACCATGACGTTCTCGGTGTCGACGTCGTCGGTGAAGAAGGGCGAGTCGATTCGCGACACGCTGCAGACCATCGACGCCTTCGGTGTCGACTGCTTCGTCGTGCGGCACGCATCGTCGGGCGTGCCCCAACAGGTCGCCGGATGGACCGACGCGTCGATTGTCAACGGCGGCGACGGATGGCACGCGCACCCGACCCAGGCGCTGCTCGATGCCTACACGCTGCGCTCGCACCTCGGCTCGCTGGAAGGTCGCCACGTCGCCATCGTTGGCGACATCAAACACTCCCGGGTCGCCCGCAGCGACATCGAATGCTTTGCTGCGCTGGGTGCCACGATCACGCTGGTCGCTCCGCCCACGCTGCTGCCGGCGTCGCTCGAGGGGTGGCCGGTTCAGGTCAGCCACGACCTCGACGCCATCCTGCCGACCGTCGATGTGTGCGCGTTGCTGCGCATCCAGCTGGAGCGCATGACCGAGGGACTGATCCCGTCGCTGCGGGAGTACACCGAGACGTTCGGCCTCACCGTGCGCCGGGCCGCGCTCCTGGCCCCCGGTGCGCTGATCACCCATCCTGGCCCCATGAACCGGGGCGTCGAGATCGCCCCTGAGGTGGCTGACGCGCCCAACGCGGTGATCACCGAGCAGGTCGCCAACGGTGTCGCGGTGCGAATGGCCGTGCTGTTCAAGCTGCTCGGCCAACCGTCGCAGCTTCCGCCGCTCGCGGCGCTCGCCCCAACTCGCCCACCTGATCCCGAAGCCGAGGAATTGCCATGACCGACGTCGTGATCCGTGGAGGGCTCGTCGTCGACGAGTCCGG
>JBBQLA010000600.1:0-1891 GCA_038327485.1 Acidimicrobiales bacterium | reverse complement strand
TGCTCGATCTCACCGCCGCCGCCCTGCACGAGAGCCCGACGCTGTCGGAGTTCGGTGGTCACGTCTCGGATTCCGGTGAGGGCCGATGGACCGCCCAAGCGGCCATCGACGTCGGAGTGCCCACCCCGGTGCTCACGGCGTCACTCAACGAGCGCTTCAGCTCGCGGGGCGAATCGGACTACGCCAACAGAGTGTTGTCGGCCATGCGAAAGCAGTTCGGCGGCCACGACGAAAAGGCGGCTCACTGATGGCTGCGCCCACCCCACCTCAACGGGCCGACGCGCTGGTCCTGTTCGGGATCACCGGCGACCTCGCGTACAAGAAGTTGTTCACTGCGCTCTACAACCTGACGTGTCGAGGACTGCTGCCAGAACGCGTCGTGGGGTTCGCGTCCAGCGAGTGGACCATCGGGCAGCTCCGTGATCGGGCGCGAGATTCCCTCGAGAAGGCCGGTACCACGATCGATGAGAAGGTCTTCGGTCAGCTGTGCGGCGCGCTGCACTATGTGCAGGGCAACTACAGCGATGCCGAGGCGTTCGGTCGGCTCGCCACCGAGCTCGGTCCGGCCACTCGCCCCGTCTGCTACCTCGCCATCCCGCCGTTTCTCTTCGGTGATGTCGTCAGGAACCTGGCCGGAATCGGCCTGAACAAGTCCGGGCGAGTGGTGTTGGAGAAGCCGTTCGGGCGCGACTTGGCCTCGGCGACCGAACTCAACGAGCTGCTCCACGAGTTCTATCCGGAGGACGCGATCTTCCGGATCGACCACTTCCTGGGCAAGGACCCGGTCCAGAACCTGATGGTCTTTCGCTTCGCCAACGCCATTCTCGACCCGGTGTGGAACCGCTACTACGTGGACAACGTCCAGGTCACCATGGCCGAGTCGTTCGGTGTGGAGGGTCGGGGCAAGTTCTACGACGGCGTCGGAACCCTTCGCGACGTGGTGCAGAACCATCTGTTGCAGGTGATCGCCCTCCTGGCCATGGAGCCGCCGGTTTCCGAGTCCGCCAACGCCCTCCGCGACGAGATTGCCAAGGTCCTCACCACCATCAGGCCGTTCGAACGGGCGGACCTGGTGCGGGGCCAGTTCGACGGCTACCTGGCCGAGGACGGCGTCGAGGCCGGTTCCGACACCGAGACCTTCGTGGCGCTGCGCACCGAGGTCGATTCGTGGCGCTGGGCCGGGGTGCCGTGGTACATCCGCGCCGGCAAGCACCTGGCCACGACGATGACCGAGGCAGTGGTCGAGTTCAAGCGTCCTCCCCGACCGCTGTTTGCCGAGGCCGGACACCTGCCGATGCCCAACCACCTCCGCTTCCGCGTGAAGCCCGACGACCTGATCGCGATGAGCTTGCAGGCCAAACGCCCTGGTGAATCGATGCTGAGCCATCCGGTCTCGCTGCAGGTCGACCACGCCACCGAGGACCAAGTCGGCGCCATCGAGCCCTACGAACGCCTGCTCGATGATGCGCTCGACGGTGATCCTCGCCTCTTCGCTCGGGAGGACACCGTCGAGGCGGCCTGGCGGATTGTCGAGAACGTGCTCGAGGACCATGACCCCGTCGTGGTCTACGAACAGGGCACTTGGGGGCCGTCGGCCGCCGACGCACTGGTGCCCGGAGGATGGCACCCGCGGACCGAGTGATGGATTCGCAGCGATGATCGTCCAACGATGCGCGGCCGGTGACCTCGCCCCGACCGCGGCGATGTGGCTGGCAACGCGCCTGCGTGAACTGACCGGCGACGACCGCCGGTGCTCGATCGCGGTCAGCGGCGGCCGGACTCCGTGGGACGTGTTCGCTCTGCTGGCGCAAGGCGACCTGCCGTGGGATCGCATCGACGTATTCCAGGTCGACGAGCGAATCACTCCCGACGGCAGTGACGATCGGAACCT
>JBBQLA010000599.1:0-1902 GCA_038327485.1 Acidimicrobiales bacterium | reverse complement strand
GCCCGACGCCATGATCGACGGCCGACCCTTCGCCCACTACGTGTGCGAGGTCACCACCTGCTCGGCCCCGGCCGACCGGGCCGTGCACGAACCTCATGTGGTCCAGATCGTGACCGATCTGCTCGGGCCGGGCGCCTGGTTGCTGGAGCACGACCGTTTCGGCGTGGTGTTCCAGGACGCCCGCCCCGGTGACCGGTCGGGCTACAGCCGCATCGGTTGGCACTCGGACTGGCAATCAGGCCCCCACCTGGCGATGTGGCCCTCGGTGGCCTTCACCATCCACCTCGACGCCACGTCTCCGGCCAACGGCTTCCTGCGGGTGGTGCCGCGCAGTCACCTGGGCGGCACCGACGAGATGCCGCTCGGCTTCGAGAAGGTGTCCGGGGAGGTGGCCGTGTACGCCGATCGGGGCGACGTGATCTTCCACGATGCGCACCTCTGGCACAGCGCGGCTCGGGCCACCGACGATGGTGCGGTCGCCGTCCGACGACACCTCCGCGGCGGCTGGTACGGCGGCGCCCAGCTCGATCCCGGGCACGGCATCGACGATTTCGTGAAGAACGCGCGCCGATGACCGGTCTCGCCGGGCGTCGATCGGCGGCGCCGATGGGCAGGGTCGGAGGCCGCCCACTACTCTCCGAAACATCCTGTTCACCTTCGAGGCACAATCCCGAAATCCGCTGTCTCTAGGATCAACAGAACGTTGACGGAAGCCCTTCAAGGAGGCATGCGTGGCCGCACCACTGGATCGCAGACAGTTCCTCGGACGTAGTTTGACGGCGGGAGTTGGTCTGGTCGTCGTCGGGGGTGGGGCCTCGTCGCTCCTCGCCGCCTGCAGCAGCGACAAGAAGACGACGTCGACTTCGAGCGGGACCACACCGAGCGGCAGTTCCGGCACCGTCGCTCCGGGGTCGCTCGGCAAGCTCGACTTCCAGCTCTCGTGGATCAAGAACGTCGAGTTCGCCGGTGCGTACATCGCCGACACCAACGGCATCTACAAGGCCAACGGCTTCGCCGACGTGAACCTCATCTCCGGGGGCCCCAGCGTCACCCAGGATGCCGTGATCGCATCCGGGTCGGCCCTCGTGTGCACCTCGGCTCCCGACATCACCTCGACCGCCATCCTCGGTGGGGCCGACATCATCGCCATCGGCGCCGAGTACCAGAAGAATCCGTTCTGCATCATGTCGCTGGCCACCAACCCGATCCCGACGCCGTCGGATCTGGTCGGCAAGAAGATCGGCGTCCAGGCCACGAACACCTCGGCGTGGACTTCGTTCCTGAAGGCCAACAACATCGCCGAGAGCGACGTGACCACGGTGCCGGTCGAGTTCGACCCGACGCCCATCACGACCGGCACGGTCGACGGCTGGTTCTCGTTCATCACCAACGAACCGATCGTGCTCAAGGAGCAAGGCTTCGACACGGTCACGTTCCTGCTGAACGACTACAAGTACCCGATGGTGTCGCAGATCTACGTCACCCAGGTCGCCTCGCTCCAGAGCAAGCGCCCACAGCTCAAGGCCTTCCTGAAGTCGCAGATCATGGGCTGGCACGAGTCGCTCAAGAACCCGCAGACCGGGGCCGACCTGGCCGCCAACACCTACGGCAAGGACCAGGGGCTCGATGCGGCTGAGCAGAGCCTCGAGTCGGTCGCCCAGAACAAGCTCATCCTCGACGACCGCACCAAGACCGAGGGCATCTTCACCGTTCCCCAGGCCATGATCGATGCCACGATCGCCACGCTGTCGATCGCGGGCACCGACATCGCCGCCGACAAGCTGTTCGACCTGTCGGTCCTGGCGGAGGTGTACCAGGAGAACCCGGAATTGCTCACGAGCCCGGTGTGAACGAGGCGCAGGTCGAGCCGTTGATGGACGCTCCCGAGGCTGCGGCGGCTCT
>JBBQLA010000598.1:0-1915 GCA_038327485.1 Acidimicrobiales bacterium | reverse complement strand
TCGACGACGATCGGCTGGGCCGGCCCGCCCTTGGCTGACCCGAACGCACGGTCAGCCGCGAGCCGTCGGCTGTCGTGTTCGACGCCACCCTGCAGCGCCACCGCTTGACCGCTCGCCGCCGTCTTGGCAGTCTCGCCCCTGTGACCAGCAACATGTTCGAAGCGCCGATGTGGGACGACCGCTACGCGACCGACGAGTACGTCTTCGGCACGGCACCCGCCGCGTTCCTGACCAAGCACCAAGACGTCTTGGTCCCCGGGTCGACTGCGCTCGTGGTCGCCGATGGCGAGGGCCGCAACTCGGTGTTCCTGGCCGAACAGGGGCTCGTGGTGACGGCCATGGACATCTCCTCGATCGGTACATCGAAGGCCCTTCGACTCGCCGAGCAACGCCGCGTCGCCGTCGATGTGCGCGTCGCCGACGTGCTCAGCTGGGACTGGGTTCCCGATGCATACGACTTCGTCGTCGCGGTGTTCATCCAGTTCCTCGATCCGCAGCAGCGCAGCAAGGTGTTCGCAGGAATGGTGCGAACGCTGCGGCCATGCGGTCATCTCCTGCTTCACGGCTACCGGCCGGAACAAGTGCGCAACGGAACGGGCGGGCCCTCGGACCCGGCGCACATGTACACCGACGCCCTTCTGGCCGACGCGTTCGCCGATCTCACGATCGAGCACCTCGAAAGCTACGACGCCGACGTGGACGAAGGTGTTGGTCACCGAGGCGCATCGGCGCTGATCGACCTCATCGCGACGAAGCGCTGATCGTCAACCCGCGGATCAACCCGGGCAGTGGAAAACCGACTGACCGGCGATCGGGGACGGCGGTGCGGCTCGCCCCGCCATCGAGTCTGGTGGCGACCGGCATGGGTTCGCGATCGCTGAGGCTCGCTCGTCCGATGCTCCGACGGAAGGTCACGTCACTGTCTGGGGCGCTGGAGGGTCCACGGGGCGAGGCGGTCGGGCGGGGCGATTCCGAACCGCTTGAGCTGGGTCCACGCGAGGAGGTAGCCACACATGCGCCCGACGAACGCGCTGCCGGCGATACATGCGCAGGCGACGAGAACCAGGACCACGATCGTCGTGCTGGGCACCGCGGGCTCGAACAGGGTCGAGCTTGGTTTGGATTGGTTGACGACCGTGGCCACGTTCATCGGGACGTTGATGGCGAGGGCGATGAGGCCGCCGGTCGTCTCGACCTGACGTGCGAACCGGTCGGGATCGACAGGCGGGCTGGCGCGACGGGCGAACCACACGGCGAGGCCGAGGCTGAGCGGAACGCCGAGGGTGGCACCGAGCAGCAGTCCGGCGGGAATGGAGAACACGAACACGGAGATCGTGGTGAGCCCCGCCGCGAGCAGGCCGCAACACCCCCCGCCGATCGTGGTCAACAGCCACGCCCACCCGAAGGTTAGGAGGAGCGGCCGTGAGCTGCCGGGTGTGCGTGCGGTTCGGGTGAGGATCTTGCCGGTGTCCATGTTGTGACTATATACTCACATAGTATTTATGCATAGTGTCGGCGTGGCCGAGGGCGCGGAGATGACAACGGAGGGCGCCCCGCTGATCAGACGCCGCGCTCGATCAACCGCTCGTACCGTCGAACGGTCTCGTCGTCGAACGCCACCAGCACGACCTCGTCGACGACTGCCGACGGTGTGCTCGTGAGCGCCGCCATGGCGACCGTCGCGGCGGCGTCGCCGGGATACCCGTAGATGCCGGTCGAGATGGCGGGGATCGCCACCGATATCGCACCCAGCTCGGCGGCGACCTCGAGCACCCGCCGGTAGCAGGAGGCAAGTTGGTCCGCCTCGCCGAACGTGCCGCCCTCCCAGACCGGCCCGACGGTGTGGATGATCCAACGAGCCGGGAGGTCGAAGCCGGGAGTCGCGACTGCGTCGCCACTGTCGCACCAGCCGATC
>JBBQLA010000597.1:0-1922 GCA_038327485.1 Acidimicrobiales bacterium | reverse complement strand
CCGACCGGCACGAGTCCGAACTCGGGGTTGAGCGACAGCGCCTTCGACACATCCACGCCGACGGGGCCGGCGCCGACGATGAGGGTGTCCTCGAGGTCATATCCACGGGCTCGGGCGAGCTGCGACACCTTGAACACGGCGAGCCGGCCGAGCAGCACCGAGGCCACGGTGGCCCCGACGAGTGCGGCGTAGACGATCATGTTGAAGTTGTCGAGCAGGTGCTTGTCCATCGCCACGGCGATCATGGCGGTGAGGACAGGGGCAGCAGCGACCCGTGTGGCGATCTGGATGACCATCTCGCTGGGCCGGGTGACGACACGACCCCGCCGGTAGGTCGGCAGGAGCAACAGCACGGCGATTCCGACATAGACGAGCCCGAAGAACCGGGGGCTGCGACCGGCGGTCCCGATGAGGATCCCTCGCAGCCAGAACAGGATGGCGAATGCGTCGAGCGCGAAGGTGAGTGCGAACAGGCCGACTCCGACGGTGCGGCGCTGCTCTTGGCTCGGACGGTGAGCCGGGGCGTGAGCCGGTCGCTCCATCCCGTCGCTGATGACGACGAGCCTGCGTTCGGGCAGAACGACCGGTGGCGAATCGCTCAGCGTCCGACCCGACCGCATCGTTGTGTTTTCCGTTGCTGTAAATCCCAGCATCTACAAGTTCCCCGCACGTTTGCCCCCAGCAACAGCGGAAAAACCGCCGCGATCGCCCCGATCGACTACTGGCACCCAGCCGTGCGCCCTGGGTGGAACCAGTGAAGCACACGCCCTGAACGATCTTCAAGGAATTCCGTGACCGTTGTCACGAACTAGGCAAGATTCCTTGCTGTGTTCATGCTTTCGCCACACAGCGTGGTGAACCCGCTACTTGTGGAGAACAACCGCCCCGACCGGGTTGGTGGTGAACGAGCGCAGCGCGTCGCCGGTGAAGCGGGCATCGCGCAGCGACGTGGAGCCTTCGGTGACGACCACGATCGTGGCATCCGCCATCGACAGGAGCTGGGTCGACGGAACGGGGCCAGGTACCTGGGGGCCGTCAACGATCACGACGTACTTGCCCGACAGTCCACCCAAAACCTGGTGCAGGTTGGACCGCATGCGCAGCAGGCTGCCGCCCCGATTGAGACCGGCCGGCATGACTCGAATCATCCCCGACGGGGGCACCATCCCGGCGAGCATCGATGGCGTGTGGCCATTCTCGAGGCGGAGCAACGTCTGGTCGACGCGCAACTCGCCGGTGAGGCATTCGGCGAGACCGGGCTCATCGGAGGCCCCGATCAACTTCGTCAGCGTGGCGTTCTCGAGATCTCCATCGATGAGCGCCACCGGCTGATCGAAGTTCCGAGCGATCGCGCAGCCCAACGCGAGCACGAGCTTGGACCGCTCGAGGTCAGATTCGGCGCCCACGACCACCAGGCGGTGGATGGGACCGTTCGAGCCCAGCCGCTCGATGGCCGACAACATGCCGAGCACCGCGTCCTGAGGGTTGGCGTTGCGACCGTCACCCATGGCGGCGAGGCGGGCGAGGATCGGAAGGTCGAGCGCGTCAGCGACGTCACGGGTGGAGCCGATCACGGGCTGGCGGTACTGACGGAACGCCGCAATGAGGAACGCCACCAGGAACCCGAGAGCGAACCCGCCCAGGAATCCCATGTACCACGGCACGTAGACGACCTCACGGATCGGCCGCTGGAACAGCTCCTGCACGATCGGACCCGGGATCCGTTGCTCGATCGGCAACTGACGCTGGTTCGCCTCGATGACGTCACGAAGCGTGGGCAGGACGAACTGGCTCAATTGCTCGGTCGTCTTGATGTCGGTCCACTGGATGGTGACCTCGAGGATCGCCGCCGAGGGCGGGCGGTCGACCGACAACATGCCCTGAATGGTGGAGACCGGAAGCTTGGACTGCGTCTCTTCCTT
>JBBQLA010000596.1:0-1973 GCA_038327485.1 Acidimicrobiales bacterium | reverse complement strand
AAGCCGGCCGAGATCACCCCGTTGTCGGTGTTCCACGCCGTCTTGTAGAACCTCAGGTCCGTGGTCGAGCCTGCGAGTTCGGCCGTTGCTCCCAGCGCCAACTTGGGTGCCAGCTCACCGGGCAACGTGTCGAGGACCTCGGTGAAATACTTTGTGGCCGAGTCATAGTCGGCGGACAGCAGCGCGGCGACGGCGCGGAACCACACCAGCCGCCACCGCCAACCAACGCGGTCGGAGAGGTCGTCGAGCTTGCGGTTGGCCTTGGCGACGTCGCCGAGGTCGAGCAGCGCACGGACCTCCATCAGCGGCAGCTCGAACGAATCCGAGAGGTCGATCCCCTCGGAATCCAGCGAGCCGTGGCGCGCCGCCCGCAGCGAGTCCAGCGTCTGGACGGGCTGACTCAGGACGTTCGCCGACAGGATTGCCGCGCCGACGTCCAGCGGGTCGACGAGCGGCACCGGCAGCGCCTTGACGATCTCCTGCGCCGTCAGCTTCTCCGAATGCACGCGGCCGTCGAGGTACACGTCGGTGTGCGCGACCAGGAGGTCGATGCCGAACGTCGAGCGCGAGGGGCTGAAGACGGTGGACAGGCCCGGCCGTGGCAGCCCGCTGTCCCTGGCGACGACTTCGCGCAGGACGCCGAGCAGCTGACCCGACATCTCATCGGCACTGACGAACCGTCTGCGGGGATCCGGGTCGATCGCGCGCTGCAACAGCCTTCCGAACGAATCATATTGTTCGAGAACGGGATCACCGTCTGGAAGGCCGTCGAGGTAGCGCCCGTTGCGGGTGGGGAGTTTCAGCGTGAGTGCCGCGAGGGTGCGGCCAACGGTGTAGATGTCGGTGGCGATCGTCGGCCCCGTCTTGACGATCTCCGGCGCCTGGTAACCCGGTGTGCCGTAAAGAAATCCGTAGGAGTTCATCCGCGACACCGCACCGAGGTCGATCAGCTTGAGCTGCTCCTCGGTCACCATGATGTTCTCGGGCTTGAGATCGTTGTAGACCAGCCCGACGGAATGCAGATAGCCCAGCGCGGGCAGGATCTCGAGCATGTAGGCAATCGCCTGAGCGACCGGGAGTTGATGACCCTTGGCCTGTTTGAGCGACGTCCCGCCGACGTACTCCATGACGATGTAGCCGACCGGGTCACCGTTCTTGTCGTCGTGCTCGACGAAGTTGAAGATCTTGACGATCCCGGGGTGAGTCACCTCCGCCAGGAATTGGCGTTCGGCCATCGCGATCGACTGCGCCTCGGCATCCCCGGAGTGCACCAAACCCTTTAGCACCACGGGCCGGTCGTTGACGTTCTTGTCGAACGCCAGGTAGATCCAGCCCAGGCCGCCGTGGGCGATGCACCCCTTGATTTCGTACTGGTCGACCACCATGTCGCCCGGACTCACTTGCGGCAGAAACGAATACGCGCTACCGCAGTGCGGGCACCAGCCCTCTGACAGCGCCTCGCCGTCAGAGCTCGACCGCCCGACCGGCTTGCCGCAGTTCCAGCAGAACCGCTTGGCCTCGGCCACGACGGGGTCGGACATCAACGCTTCCAGCGGATCCCGCTCCGGCACCCGCGGCACCTCGACCAGGCCGCCGCCGAGCCGCCGGATCGGGGACCACTGGCGCGTCAGCATGGTCGTCTGGTCGTGCGGCTCGGTCTCTACGGTGCTGACCGAGAACCCGTCGGAGTCATCGAAGTTCGGCCGGAACACCGCTTGGGTCGCCATCGGTCGCATCGTCGCCAGCGAGTCGTAGGTCATGGCGTCCGCCGGCTGGGTGCCGGGGTGGGCCGCGTCATCGCCGGTGATGTCCGGCTCGGGTTGGGGCTGCTCGTTGGCCGTCATCAGTCCGCGTACCTCGGTAGCGGCGGTGATGGTGCGGGCCCCAGCACCGTCAACCACTTGCGGTACAACGTGTTCCACGTGCCGTCGCGACGAACCCTCTCGAGGGTTCCGTTGACGAACCGCACCAGG
>JBBQLA010000595.1:0-1982 GCA_038327485.1 Acidimicrobiales bacterium | reverse complement strand
GGATACGGAGGCGGCGCTCCCGGCGTTCCTGTGGGAGTCCGCTGCGGCGGTGGCGAAGTGCGGACTCGACGCGCTCGACAAGGGTCGCCCCGTCGCCATTCCGGGCGAGGCCAATCGGGTGGCGGCCATGTTCGCCCACCTCACCCCCAAGCGCCTCCTGGTTCCGGTGCTGGCCAGTCGCCACCCCGGCCTGAAGTAGCCCCTATTTCCGCGATGAGTCCTGCGAGAGGCCTGACGGCATGACCATGCCGACGGTCTGCAGGTGCTGGCCGAGCATCGAGTCGAACTCGTCGGCCAGCGTGTTGGCATCCCAACCGCCGTCGCGGTGCATCCAGGCGATCTGCTTGGGGTGCTGGAACAACGTGTAGGCGAAATCGGTGCGGCCGAAGAGCTGGCCGTTCACGTGCGCGGCGCGTTCCGACGCCAGGAACGCCACCAGTGGCGCGTTGCCGGCGGGGTCGAGCGTGGCCGGAGGTGGCCCGTCACCCGCCAACGACGCGGTCATCCGAGTGGCGCCCGCCGGAGCGAGCGCGTTGACGGTGATGCCGGACTTGGCCAGCTCGAGGGCCCACACGAAGGTCATGCCCATGAGGCCGGCCTTGGCCGCGCCGTAGTTGGTCTGGCCGAAGTTGCCACGCAGTCCGGCTGAGGAGGTGATGTTGATGATGCGGCCGTAGCCGGCTTCCTTCATGATCGGCACGGCGTGGCGGGCGCAGTTGAACGCGCCCTTGAGGTGCGTGGCGATGACGGCGTCGAAGTCGTCCTCGGTCATCTTCACCAGCGTGCGGTCGCGAACGATCCCGGCGTTGTTCACGAGGATGTCGATGCGCCCGAAGTTCTCGGTGGCCGCGGCGATGATCCGCTCGGCGGCTTCGTGGTCGGTGACCGATTCGTGCGATGGAACCGCCCGGCCGCCCATCGCTTCGATCTCGTTGCAGACCGCAGTGGCGGGATCGTCGCCCATCGAGTCGCCCCGCAATCCGACGCCGAGGTCGTTGACCACGACCGACGCGCCATGGCGAGCGAGCTCGAGCGCGAACTCCCTCCCGATCCCGCGCCCCGCCCCCGTGACGACAGCGACGCGGTTGTTGAGCAGCAGATCCCCCGATGACATGGGCCGCATACTATGAGCGCGCTGTCTCCCGGCGTCCGGTCGTTGGGGGTCCGGGGGTGGGCATGGCTGAAGCGCTGGGGTTCGATCCGATGTCGGAGACCGACGACCAGGGCGCGCTGCGGACGCTGGCCCGTGACGTGGCTCGACGGTCGGTGGCTCCCGGTGCGGCCGAAGCCGACGAGACGGGTGACCTGTCGCTCGACGCGGTCAAGGCGCTGGCCGACGCCGACCTGTTCCGCGTCACCATCGGTGAGCAGTGGGGTGGGCTGGGCTACGGCGACGTCGAAGCGTCGATCGTGTTGGAGGAGGTGGCCCGCCACGACGTGTCGCACGCCATCGTGTTGCAACTGGCGTTCAACGGTCCGTCGCGCGGCATCGAACACCTCGGCAGCGACTCGCTCAAGGAGCGGTGGCTGCCGTCGGTGGCCGACGGCGAGTCCATCCTGAGCATCGGCATCACCGAACCCGACGCCGGTTCCGCGGTGCAGAACATGCGCACCGCGTTGGTCGAGGACGGGCCGGGCCGTTGGCGCCTCGAGGGGTACAAGAACTACTCGACGCTCGGTCACGTCGCCGCCGGTGCGTTGGTGTGGGCCCGCTGGCCCGGAGGCGATGGGGCCAAGGGCATCGGCGCAGTGATCGTTCCGATGGACCGCGACGGCGTGTCGATCGTGGGCCGTCACCGGGGCATGGGCATCCACGCCGCCACCGAAGCCGAGATCGCCTTCGACTCCGTCGAGATCACCGAGGCCGACGTGTTGCTGGCGGGGAACCCGAGCGACACCAGTGCATTCAAGGTGTTGCTCGGTCACCTCAACCACGAGCGCTGCGGCAACGCGTCGATGTGCGTCGGCGCCGCGCAGGGCGC
>JBBQLA010000594.1:0-2004 GCA_038327485.1 Acidimicrobiales bacterium | reverse complement strand
CGGTACGGGAATTGCAACACCGTCGACGTGATCGAGATGCCACGTTGTTGTTCCAGCGCCATCCAATCTGACGTCGCTGACCGTCGATCCGATCGAGCTTTGACCGACCCGGCTTCCTTGGCGAGGGCGCCGCCGTAGAGCAGGAACTTCTCGGTCAGCGTGGTCTTACCAGCGTCGGGGTGGCTGATGATGGCAAACGTGCGACGGCGCGTTGCTTCGAGAATCGGATCGGACGACATCGCGTTCTCAGCTGCCGATCGACGCAACGGCAGCGTCGATGAGGCCCTTGGATCTCGGATCGCCGGCAATACCCATCTGCATCGTATTCGTGGCGTACCCGAACGACAGCTCGTGTTCTGGAACTGCGAAGCCGACCGATCCGCCGGCGCCGTAGTGACCGAAGGCGCCTGCGAAGCCCAAGGGGCTGAACATCGAGTCCCTCATGAATCCCAAACCGAAGGGGATGGGAATGATGAGTACGGCGTCGCCGCCGTCGGTCTGCACGGCTCGAGCCCGTTCGACGCTCTCGGCGGTCAACGTCCGGAGGCCGTTGGTCTCGGCGACCATGGACGAATAGATGGCGGCGAGTCCCTTCGCGGTGCACATCCCGTTGGCGGAGCCGATCTCGGCGCGCCACATCGCCGGGTCGTTCCAGATGTCCGGGTCCGCGAAGGCACCGGCAGGAGCGGACAGCGCTTTGCCGGCCAGGTTCCCGGGACCGAGCAGGCGATCCAGCATGTCGATGAGGCTGCCGGGCGGACTGTCCGCTCCGTCACTGTCGGTCCCGAAGGTCGGCGCGGCGGCGGGAATCAGCTTCGAGACGCGAGCGTGGTCAGCGTCGGTGAGTCCGATGTGGAAGTCGGCACCGAGCGGGCCAGCGACCTCCTCGGCGAAGAAGGTTCCCAGGCTTCGACCCGACACCCGTCGGACGATCTCACCGACCAACCACCCGTAGGTCACAGCGTGATAGCCGTGCTTGGTGCCCGGCTCCCAGACGGGTGCCGACGCGGCCAGCGCGCTGACGACCGGGTCCCACGCCAATGCCTCGCTGTAGCTCATCGGGCCGTCGACATCGATGAGTCCGGACTTGTGGCACAGCAGCCACGACACCGGCACGTCACCTTTGTCGTGGGCCGCGAACTCGGGCCAGTATCGGGAGACCGGCGCATCCAGATCGAGTTCGCCCCGTTGGGCCAGGAGGTGTGCGCACAGGGCGGTGGCCCCCTTCGTTGCGGAAAAGACCACCTGCAGTGTGTCGGCGGAGTACGCCGAACCGTCAGCCGTGGTCCCGCCGACAAGATCCACGACACACTCGCCAGCCACGAAGATTGCGCAGCCGGCGCCAACATCGCCGTGCTCGTCGAAGTTGGCGTGAAAGGCCTCGGCCACCGGCTCGAAGCCAGGTGACACATGGCCGTGGATCTGATGATGCGCACCCTCAGCCATGTCCCCTCCGTCGTCTGGGCGAATGATCGCCGGGCTCACAGGCTAGGGCAGGTCAGTTCTTGTTGATGACGTCGAAGGTGGCGACAAAAGTCTCCTCGGTCGGAGAGGTCGCCGACGTCACCCTGGCGGTGATCGTGTGCGTTCCGTTGGCGAGCGCCCGCGTCAACAACGGTGCAGGTTTCTGGTTGGCGTCGACCCGGAGATCGAAGGGTGCCGTCAGGGCGGTTTCCACCAGGTTTTCGGGACCAGTGCCGTCGAGGTACCAGCTCACCGTCGCTGCGGCCCGAGTGAAGAACACGTAGACGTCACCCGTGACTCTGGTGCCGTCGAGCAGGGTGGCCTCGCTGTAGTCGGGCGATACCGACACGCTGACGAAGGGCGTCAACGCTGCGGCGATGGTGGTCGTCGGCGCACTGGTCGTCGGAGCGGGACGAGCCGTTGAACGTGGCGGGATCACCGGGGTCTGAAGGGTCGTCGGAGGAAGTGTGGTCGAGGTCGTCGTCGACGTGGTGGTGGAGGTCGTTGGTGGGACCGAGGTCGTGGTACGTCGCGGACCTC
>JBBQLA010000593.1:0-2010 GCA_038327485.1 Acidimicrobiales bacterium | reverse complement strand
CCAGCTCGAGCGCGGCTACCGCCTCACCGAGCTGCTCAAGCAGAACCTCAACTCGCCCATGGCGATGAACGAGCAGGTCGCGGTCATCGCGGCGGGCACCGGTGGGTACCTCGACGAGATCCCCGTCACCGATGTCAAGCGCTTCGAGGCCGACATGCTCGACTACCTGCGCGGCCGCCACCGCGACCTCCTCGACGGCATCGCCACGACCGGCAAGATGCCCGACGGCGGCGCCCTCGAGGCCGCTATCGCGGCGTTCAAGGAAGAGTTCGCCCCGTCCGACGCGGCTCTCAGTGGCGTGACTGACGAGGACGTCGAGATGGGCGCCGCCGTCGTCACCAAGGCGGGTGGCCCGGCCGAGGCCATCCTGCCCGAGGACGAGCTCACCCACGCCGAGGTCGAGGACTAGCGATGGCAGGTGGACAGGAGCGGATCCTCCGCCGACGCATCAAGAGCGTCGAGTCGACGAAGAAGATCACGCGCGCCATGGAGCTCATCTCCGCGACCCGTGTGGTCAAGGCGCAGGAGCGCGCCGCCGCGGCCCGGCCCTACAGCGAGCAGATCACATCGGTGATCCTCGACCTCGTACAAGCCGGCGCCGGCCGGAACCATCCCCTGCTGCGCGACAACCCCGACGCAACCACGGCGGCCTTCATCGTGGTGACCTCCGACCGTGGCCTCTGTGGCGGCTACAACTCCAGCGTGATCCGCCTCGCCGAACGCGAGATCCTGGCCGCCCAGGCCGAGGGTCGCGACTACTCGCTGATCGTCGTCGGCGGCAAAGGCGAGAAGCACTTCCGGTTCCGGAACTATCGCATCGACGCCAGCTTCGGCGGCATCACCGATCGGCCCACCTACGAAGACGCCCGCCGGGTGGCGGCCGCCGTCCGCGATCGGTTCGAGTCGGGCGACCTGGCGACGGTCGACCTGGCCTTCACCCGCTACATCAACTCGGCCGCGCAAGAAGCGGTGCTGCGCCGGTTCCTACCGCTCGAAGTCGAGAGCGACGGCACGACCACCGAGCCGACCGGACCTTCGGCTGATCTCGAGTACGAGCCCTCACCGTCAGGCATCCTCGACCAGATCCTTCCCCGCTACGTCGAGTCGCGCATCTTCTCGGCCCTGCTCGACGCGTCGGCGTCCGAGCACGCCGCCCGTCAACGGGCCATGAAGGCGGCGACCGACAACGCCGAGGAGCTCAAGACCAAGCTCACCCGCATCATGAACCGGGCCCGTCAGGACTCGATCACCACCGAGATCATGGAGATCGTCAGTGGGGCCGAGGCGCTCAAGAACGACAAGGGCGGCTCGGAAGACCTGCTGCTCGAGCACCTGACCCCGTCGCACGCCTTCGCCCAGAACCTCGATCAGAGCGACCATCTCGCGTCGCGCCACTGATCCCACCTCGCCTGCACCAGGAGAACACCAGATGACCGTCACCGAGAACCCCACGAGCGCTGCTCCGGCCCCGCCGGCCCTGAAGGACGGCCGCGTCGTGGCCATCGCCGGGCCCGTGGTCGACGTCGAGTTTCCCCGTGGCTCACTGCCCGAGATCAACTTCGCGGTGCAGTGGACGATCAACCTCGACGGCAGCGAGGTGCTGGTGACCGGCGAGGTCGCTCAGCAGATCGGCGACAGCCGAGTTCGGGTCGTCGCCCTGAAGCCGACCGACGGCCTCACCCGCGGCACACTCGTGCACAACACCGGTCGTGGCATCAGCGTGCCGGTGGGCGACATCACGCTCGGCAAGGTCTGGAACGTCATCGGTGAGCCGCTGAACGCCCCGGCGTCGGTGCTCGAAAACGTGACCGAGCGTTGGGACATCCACCGTGAGGCCCCGGCGTTCGACACCCTCGAGCCCAAGGCCCTGGTGTTTCCGACGGGCCTCAAGGTCATCGACCTGCTCACCCCCTACGTGCAGGGCGGCAAGATCGGCCTGTTCGGCGGCGCCGGCGTGGGCAAGACCGTGGTCATCCAGGAGATGATCAACCGGGTCGCCACCCAGCACGG
>JBBQLA010000592.1:0-2014 GCA_038327485.1 Acidimicrobiales bacterium | reverse complement strand
GATCGATCTGGCGACGTGACTCGTACTCGATGGCCCGACCAATTGACCGGATGGAGTTCACGTTCTTGATCTCGCAACGGGTGCCGAACGATGCCGCCTCGCCTTTGCGCACCGACACGTTCACGTCGGCTCGCATCGAACCTTCCTCCATCTTGCCGTCCGATGCGCCCACGGCGATCAGGATCGACCGCAGCTCCGACACGTAGGCCTTGGCTTCATCGGCGGTGCGGATGTCCGGCTCGCTGACGATCTCGAGCAGCGGTACCCCCGCACGGTTGTAGTCGATGAGCGTGTACGTGGCGTCGTGGATGCGACCACCGCCACCGATGTGGGTCGACTTTCCGGTGTCCTCCTCGAGGTGTGCCCGAGTGATCCCCATGCGCTGACCCGACGGCAGCTCCAGCCACCCTTCAACGTTGATCGGCAGGTCGTACTGGCTGATCTGGTAGTCCTTCGGCATATCCGGATAGAAGTAGTTCTTCCGGGCGAAGATGCTGCGCTGGACCGTGCAGTTGAGGGCCAGCCCGATGCGAATGGCCATCTCGACCGCGGTCTTGTTGAGTACCGGCAGCGACCCGGGAAGCCCGAGGCAGGTCGGGTCGATCGACGTGTTCGGCTCGCCTCCGAAGTGGTTCGGCGCTCCCGAGAACAACTTGGTGTTGGTCAACAGCTCGGTGTGCACCTCCAGCCCGATGACCATGGTCCAACCGTTGGGCAGTTCAGTGGAACGGGGCACTTCGCTCATCGCGATCCTCCTGCACCGACCGCACCGATCGCTGTCTCCAAGACGGCTGCGGCGCGGAACATGGCGACTTCTCCCAGCATCGGGGCGAGCAGCTGCACGCCCACGGGAAGGCCATCGTCGCCTGCGCCGAACGGGACCGACATGGCGGGGTGACCGGCCAGATTGGTGGGGATGGTGCAGACGTCGTTCAAGTACATGGTGAGCGGATCGGCGGTCTTGTCGCCGAATGCAAACGCAGTGGTGGGCGATGTGGGTGACAGCAGCAGGTCGAAGTGCTCATAGGCCAGGTCGAAGTCGCGCCGGATGAGCGTTCGGACCTTCTGAGCGGTGCCGTAGTAGGCGTCGAAGTAGCCGGCCGACAGGGCGTAGGTGCCCAACATGATGCGCCGCTTGACCTCGTCACCGAACCCGGCGGTGCGGGTGGCGTTGTACATCTCGGGGGTCGTGTCGGCGTCGACCCGCAGTCCGAAACGGACTGCGTCGTAGCGGGCCAGGTTCGACGACGCCTCGGCCGGAGCAATCAGGTAGTACGCGTCGAGCCCGTAGGCCGCGGCCGGAACGCTGACCGTGTCGATGGTGGCACCGGCCCTGCTCAGTGCTTCGGCGGCCGCTTCGACCCGACGACGAACGTCGGGGGCGATGCCTTCGGCCATGAATTCATCGACGATCCCGATGCGCATGCCATCGACGCCGTCGGCCAAGTGATCGGAGTAGGTGGGTACGGGCTCGGGGATCGACGTGGAGTCGAGGGGGTCGTGGCCCGAGATGACCTGGAGCAGCAGGGCAGCGTCGGCCACCGTGGCGGCGAACGGGCCGATCTGGTCGAGCGAGCTGGCGAAGGCCACCAGCCCGTAGCGCGACACCAGTCCGTAAGTTGGCTTCACGCCGACCACGCCACACAGCGAGGCGGGCTGGCGGATCGAACCGCCCGTGTCGGAGCCCAACGAGATGGGCACGTAGCCGGCGGCGACGGCGGCGGCGGATCCGCCCGACGATCCGCCCGGCACCCGGGTGAGGTCGTGGGGGTTGCGGGTGGGACCGAACGCTGAGTTCTCCGTCGAGCTTCCCATTGCGAACTCGTCGAGGTTGGTCTTGCCCACGCTGACGGCGCCGGCCGCAGCGAGAAGCTTGACCACCGTCGCGTCGTACGGGGGAAGCCAGCCCTCGAGGATCTTTGAACTGCACGTGGTGGCGATGCCCCGAGTGCAGAGATTGTCCTTGAGGGCGAGCGGCACACCGCCGAGGCGTCCGGGGTCGCGGCCGGCGGCG
>JBBQLA010000591.1:0-2020 GCA_038327485.1 Acidimicrobiales bacterium | reverse complement strand
TGGATCGTGTGGGGTCCGGAGCGGGTCGACGATCTGCTCTGGGCTGGAGACAGCCGTCACCCCAGCCGCCACCACCCCAAGGCCTGGTACAGCCAGCGAGAGTTCCCGGGCCCGCGGTCGCTCGGAGCGGACGTGGCGTTCTACGCCCATCACCTCCGGCCCGGTTGGAAGCTCGCGCCGGTCGAGGTCACGACGATCCACGACACCATTCCGTTCCGATATCCACCCTCGTCAGTGCTGGCACCATTGATGCGGCAGTACATCCGTCGGATGGCCTCGCTGTCGACGGTGGTCGTGACCGATTCTGAGTTCAGCAAGCGTTCACTCATGGCCGATCTTGGCGTCGCCGAGCAGCGCATCGCTCTCCTTGACCTCCCGATCGATCACGACTCTGCCGCTCGGGTTCGGGCCCTCCGGGCAACGACGGATCGTGACCGTCGCGTGGTGTTCATCGGACGTGATGCCCCGCACAAGAACCTCGATCGACTGGTCGACGCCTTCGGGCGCAGCGAGTTCTCCGCTGCGGGCGGTGTGTTGTCGTTCGTTGGGCTGGACGGGCCGGCCGCCGAGCGCGTCGGTGCGCTCGCTCGTGCACACAACGTCCGACTCGATCTGGCCGGCGTGGTGAGCCAACCCGAACTCGAGGCCCGTCTCGCCGCGTGCGCCATGGTCATCCAACCATCGTTGGAGGAGGGCTTCGGTCTGCCAGCGGCCGAAGCCGCCGCCGCAGGCATCCCGGTGGCCGTGAGCACCGGTGGTTCGCTGCCCGAGATCATGCGCGGGGCAGTTGATCCGTTCGATCCCACCGATGTGACGGCGATATCGGCTGCGATCGATCGCACCGTGGCGATGTCGAGCGGCCCAGACCTGCGGTGGGCGACGCCCGACGACCTCGCTCGATCTGCCGTCGAGGCGATCGAGCTGGCGCTCAGCCTGGGCGGTCGCCGATCGTCGCGTTGACTGCGTCAGTGAGGATGACTTCGAGCTGATCGACCGATCGGTCCCAGGTCTGGTCGGCGTGGCGGGCGAACGCGGCCTCGCCCATCGATCGTGTGAGCAAGCGATCGTCGAGCAGTCGTTCGATGGCAGCGGCGAGGTCGTTCGGCGAGTCCACTGGCACCAGGAGGCCGGACTCACCGTCGTCGATGAGTTCGGGTGGCGCTCCGGACCGCGTGGCGATCGAGGGCACCCGAGACGCAGCGGCCTCGAGCAGGACCAGGCCGAAGCCCTCTGCCGTACGAGACGGCAGGACGAACACGTCAGCGGCTCGGTGGTAGTCGGCGAGGTCGTCATCGGGGATGAACCCGGCGAGGGTGACCTGATCGAGATGGTCACGGGCGATCTGGGTCTCGATCTCGGCCCGGTCGGGACCCGATCCGCCGATGACGATGCGCAGCTCGGGTCTCGTACGCAGCAGCGCGGCCGCTTCGAGCAGTGTGTCGACGCCGTTGCGGTAGAACAGTCGTCGCACCGTGAACGCCACGAACGCTTCCTGGTCGATCCCGAGTCGATCCCGGATTGCCCGCCGTTCGTCGGAGGTGACGGGTGAGAAGCGCTTGGTGTCGACGCCGAGGTACATGACCTCGACGGGTCGGCCCGGGGCGAGGCGCCGCACATACTCGCGGGTGAACTCGCTGATGGCCACGAGGCGAGTGGCCCGGCTGGTCGTGAACCTCCCGAGGAGTGCATCGGCAACTCGTTGCAGGATGCTCAACGGGAACGGATAGTCGATGTAGGGATTGTTCTGGATGAGCACGAAGGGAACGCCTCGCTGGCGACAGGCTCGGGCGACGGCCACGGTGGACAGAAAGGTGTGGGTGTGTCCGAGTACCACGTCGCTGTTCGCCACCAGACGATCGGCGACCCCGAACAGTCGCGGGTCGAACAGCGGATAGGGCAACCGGACTCGGGTCTCCAGCGTGTTGAGGGCGCGCACGCGGTGCACCTCGATTCCCTCATCGAGCTCGAATGTCGCATCGCCCTCCAGGCGCGACGTGATCACGCTGACCTGATGCCCGCG
>JBBQLA010000590.1:0-2021 GCA_038327485.1 Acidimicrobiales bacterium | reverse complement strand
CGGCCGCCCTGCTGTTGGAACTTCTCGATGGGAATGGCCATGCGTGTACTTCGTAACACTCGGCGAACGGGATGTCGGCACCCAGTTTACCTTCCGCTGACCAAAAGATCGGTTGCGACGGCCACTTCACTGTTCTACTGTCTGGACACATGTCCAGTTCGGCCGCCACCTCGCACCTGCCTTCGACCGAATCCACGCGCCGTCGCCTGTCCACTCGCCAAGCGCTGACAGTGCACCGGCTCACCGTGGCCGCCGTCGAGGAGCTACGCGAACACGCCTACGAGGGACTCACCGTTCGCAACGTGGCCAAGCGGGCCGGCGTCGCACCAGCCACCGCGTACACCTACTTCACGTCGAAGGATCACCTCGTCACCGAGGTGTTCTGGCGGAGGTTGCAGTCGCTGCACGAGACGAGCCTGGGCCGACGGCGATCCACCGCAGCCCGGGTCACCGCGACACTCTCGGAGTACGCCCTCCTGGTGGCCGACGAGCCCGAGCTGGCTTCGGCCTGCTCGGCGGCGATGTTGTCGACCGACCCCGACGTCAAGCACCTGCGTGATCGAATCGGCGCCGAACTGCGGCGCCGACTGGTCGCTGCGTTGGGCGACGACTTCGACCCAGCGGTCCTCCGCACCCTCGAGCTGTCCGTCACCGGTGCGCTCATCCACGCCGGCATGGGACACCTGTCGTACTCCGACCTGCCGGCCGACCTGGCCGAGGTCGTCGAACTCGTTCTCGGGAGCAACTGATGACCACCACCGATTCGCCGTCGTCGATCGCTCCGATCTACAGCCCCTACGCGTATGAGATCCATGAGGATCCGTACCCCATCTACGCACGACTGCGTGACGAGGCGCCGCTGTACCACAACGAGGAGATGGGCTTCTGGGCGCTGTCCCGCCACGCCGATGTGATCGAAGGGTTTCGCGACTCGACCACGTTCTCGTCGTCGCACGGGGTGTCGCTCGACCCCGCTGCGTCGGGTCCGCACGCCCATCGCACCATGTCGTTCCTTGCCCTCGACCCACCGATGCACGGTCGCATGCGGTCGCTGGTGTCGCGTGGGTTCACCCCACGTCGAGTGCTCGACCTCGAACCACGCATCCGCGAGTTGGCCCGACTCCACCTCGACGATGCGTTGCAACATGACGAGTTCGACTTCGTGAAGGACTACGCCGGCCGCCTCCCGATGGATGTGATCTCCGAGCTCATCGGCGTGCCGCCCGCCGATCGCGACGAGCTGCGACGCCTGGCCGATCTGTTGGTTCACCGCGACGACGGCGTGCACGACGTACCGGCGGCCGGAGTGGAAGCGGCCATGTCGCTGGTCGCCTACTACTCCGAGATGCTGGCTGAGCGACGCATCAAACGCACCGACGACCTGACCTCGGCCCTGCTCGATGCCGAGATCGACGGCGATCACTTGACCGACGACGAGATCATGGGCTTCCTGTTCCTCCTGGTCGTCGCTGGCAACGAGACCACGACCAAGCTGCTCGGCAACTCCTGGTACTGGGCGTGGCGCAATCCCGAGGAGCGGGCCAAGCCGTTCGCCGATCCATCGCGCATCTCGGCGTGGGTCGAAGAGACGCTGCGCTACGACACGTCGTCGCAGATGCTCGCCCGCATCACCACTACCGATGTCGAACGCCACGGCCGCGTGATCCCCGCCGGTGAGCGTGTCGTGCTGCTGGTCGGCTCGGCCAACCGAGACGAGCGAGTGTTCCCCCACTCCGATCGCTACGACCTCGATCGCCCCGAGCCGCTCCCCCAACTGGCCAGCTTCGGGTTCGGGCGACACTTCTGTCTGGGCGCATCGCTCGCCCGACTCGAAGCCAACGTGGCGTTGCAGGAAATCGTGGCTCGGGTCAGCGACTACGACATCGATCCCGACCGGACGACCCGAGTGCACTCGATCAACGTGCGTGGCTTCGCCTCCCTCCTCACCACGGTGACAGTCCGCTGATGGCCGGATTCGCCCCCCACCCCGAACGTCGCCCCGCCGTCGTCACCGGCGCCTC
>JBBQLA010000589.1:0-2034 GCA_038327485.1 Acidimicrobiales bacterium | reverse complement strand
CGCTTCGACGACTCGATCGCGCTGCACCGCGACAACCGACGGTGGCTGAGCGCGCGTGACGGCTTCGAGGTGACGACGACGATCAGCGAACTGGTCAGCGAGCTGCACGACGCGCTGCCGAGATGGTGCGCGGGGTGCGGGCGAAGGGCCGACGACTGCGATGGCAATTGCCTGCCTCAGCTCGACCCGCCCCGTCACTGCCCCGTCTGCGGTCGGAAGGTCGTCGTGACCATCGTCCCCACCGGCACCACCACTCGATGCAAGACCCATGGCATCATCGACACCGTCATCGAACCGTCACATTTCTAGAACACGTTCTCGTTTTCTTCTATCGTGACGCAATGCCTGCAGTGCTCACCGAACGCGACGGCCACACGCTCGTCGTCACTCTGAACCGTCCCGAACGCATGAACGCCATCAACGGCGAGATGCTGGTGCGCCTCTACGACGCGTTCGTCGAGGCCGACACCGATCCCGACATCCGCTGCCTGGTGCTGACCGGGTCTGGCGGCAACTTCTGCTCGGGGGCCGATCTGAAGGAGATGGCCGGCGGCCACCAAGGTGACGGTTCGGTCGACGAGATCGACGTGCCGGCCCGTCTGGCCGCCGACCCGGAGCTGCATTGGAAAGCCCTGTTGCGCAGCTGGCAGCCGGCCGTTCCGATCATTTGTGCCGTCGAGGGCACGGCCATCGCCGGGGGCACCGAGCTGTTGGGTGCCACCGAGGTGCGGGTCGCCGGTCGCAGTGCCAAGTTCGGTATCAGCGAAGTGCGCTGGTCGCTGTACCCCATGGGCGGTTCGGTCGTTCGCATCCCCCGCCAGATTCCCTACACGGTGGCCTGCGAGCTGCTGCTCACCGGTGATCACATCTCGGCCGAGCGGGCGCTCGAGCTGGGGCTCATCGGCCACGTCGTCGACGACGGCCAGGCGCTCACCAAGGCACTCGAGATCGCCTCGGTCATCTCCGGCAATGGTCCGCTCGCCGTGCAGGCGGTGCTCCGCACGCTGCGCGAGACCAACGGCATGCGTCAGAGCGAAGCCCTCGAGCACGAGTTCATCTACGGGTGGGACGTGTTCGCGTCGGAGGACGCCAAGGAGGGCCCTCGTGCCTTCAAGGAGAAGCGCACGCCGAACTTCCAGGGCAAGTGATCTGATTCTCGAATGGGTCTGCTCCGCGACACTTTCCGGACCGACCGCTTCGAGATCCATTCGACGTACTCCGTCGACACCGTCGTGCAGCGATCGATCGACGTGGGCGCCGCGGGATTCAGCTCGTACTTCCGGGCCAAGGGTCCACCCGTTCGCGGCCGCGCCACCGAGCAGCGCATCGTGATGGTGAAGCGGTCCCGCGTGAACAATTCGTTCCGACCGCAGCTCTTCGTCGCGCCGCAGTCGGCCGGTCCGGGTCCATGCCTCCTGCGCTGTGAGATCCGTCCGACCAAACCGACTGCCTGGTTCAGCGCAGTGTGGCTCGGGTTGGCTTCGATCGGCGCCGCGGCGTGCCTGGTGCTGTCGGTCACCGAGCAGGAACCGGTGCCGCTGCTCGGCGCGCTGTTCCCGCTGTACTTCGCCGGGCTGCTCTCGTTCAGCGGGTGGCTGGCTCGAGGCGAACGCGACCTGCTGCGACGAACCATCGTCGGTGTGGCGGGCGCTGAACCACTTCCGACATCCTCTGCCGACCGACTGTGAACACAGCTCCGACCCGAAGGGCGACAACATGAAACTCGGACTGATCTGGGGCTACTGGGGACAACTGCCTCCACCCAACCTCATCGAGACCACCAAGCTGGCCGAGGACCTCGGCTTCGATTCGGTGTGGACGGCCGAAGCATGGGGCTCCGATGCCTTCACCCCGCTCGCCTACCTGGCAGGGCACACCTCGCGCATCAAGCTGGGCACGAGCGTCGTGCAGATCGCCGCTCGCACCCCGACGGCCACGGCGATGCATGCCATCACGCTCGACCACCTGTCCAACGGTCGACTGATCCTGGGCCTGGGCGCGTCCGGCCCGCAGGTCGTCGAGGGCTGGTACGGC
>JBBQLA010000588.1:0-2048 GCA_038327485.1 Acidimicrobiales bacterium | reverse complement strand
TTGCAGGGCGTGCCCAAGAAGGCCACCGCGCACCGGGCGATGGACGACATCCGTGAGAGCGTCGAGGAACTGCGCTTCTACCGCACCTCGGTGTTTCGTCCGCAGGATGCACCACCCGCGGCGTAGCGAGAGCCAAAATGGCCGCCGTTTCTCGATCGAGGGGGCCAGTGATGGACCAGAGAGTCAAGATCTTCGTCGCAGAGGTGGTGGGCACAATGTTCTTGGTGCTCGGTGGTTGTGGCACCGCCGTGTTCGCCGCCAAGTTCGGCGCCGAGGGCCACATCGCTGTCGGCATCCTGGGCGTGGCCACGGCCTTCGGCCTGTCGCTGCTGGTCATGGCCTACGCCATCGGTCACGTGTCGGGCTGTCACATCAACCCCGCCGTGACCCTCGGCATGGTCGTCGCCAAGAAGGTCGATGCCGCGCTGTTGCCGGTGTACTGGATCGCCCAGCTGGTCGGAGGCGCCCTCGGCGCCTTCATCCTGTGGATCACCTTCAAGATCAGCGACAAGCCGATCGGCGGGTTCGCCACCAACGGGTACGGCAAGTTCTCCCCCGACAAGTGGAAACTCGGTTCGGTTGCCATCGTCGAGGTGGTCATGACGGCGCTGCTGATCTTCGTGGTGCTGTCGACCACTCACAAGAGATTCCCCTCCGGGTTCGGCGGCATCGCTGCCGGCTTCACGCTGTTCCTCATTCACCTCATCTCCATCCCGGTCTCGAACACATCGGTCAACCCGGCGCGCAGCTTCGGCGTGGCGCTCTTCGCTGACCGCAAGGTGGTCGATGCGCTCCCGCAACTCTGGGCGTTCATCGTCTTCCCGCTCATCGGCGGTGTGGTCGGTGCGGTCCTGTGGATCGTGGTGCAGGGCAGCGACGCGGATATCGAGGTCGGCGCTGCGGCCTGAGGAGTTGACCGAACGGTCAAGTACCGTGTCCGAATGACGGACGCGCCCCCGGCCAGAGTCGAGAAGCAAGAGAAGCAGCCGGCCTCGGAGGAAGTCATCGAGGTCGCGCCGGGCATCCTTCGCCTGCAGCTCCCCATCAACCTGCCCGGGCTGGGACACGTCAACTGCTACGCCCTCGAGGACGAGCGCGGGTTCACCCTGGTCGATCCCGGTCTGCCCAACCCCGAGGAGTTCGAGGTGCTGACGGCGCGCCTCGGCGACATCGGCGTGCCGGTGTCGAGGGTGCACACGGTGGTGGTCACTCACAGCCATCCCGACCACTTCGGCGGTGCCGGACGACTCCGCATCCTCAACGGCGCCGCGATCATCGCCGACCGCCACTTCCGGACCATCTTCGATCCGTTCGACGACGACTCGGCCGAGCTGTTCGACTCGATGGCCCCCAAGATCGACAACGACGGCTTCGACCCGATCGACTTCGCCAAGTACCTCACCGAGGACAGCGAGATCCCGACCATGCCGGCGCGCCACGCCCCATGGGGCGGGGTCATCCCCTTCCCGACCCGCGAGGAGATCCTGCACATGCGGGAGTGGGACGCCCTGTCGAAGCAGGGGTTCGTCAGCCCGCAGCCGACGCAGCGGCTCGATGACGCGCAGGTCATTCGGCTCGGTCGACGCGACTGGGTGGCGGTGCACACGCCCGGGCACACCGGTGATCACCTGTGCCTGTGGGATCCGGTCGACGGAGTGCTGCTGTCTGGCGACCACGTGCTGCCCACCATCACGCCGCACATCAGCGGCATGGCGACCTCCAACGACAACTTGGCCGACTACCTGGCCGCACTCGACAAGGTGGCCGGCCTCGACGGGGTGCGAACCGTGCTGCCCGCCCATGGCCAACCGTTCACCGACCTCGCCGGCCGGGTGGTGGACATCCAGCGTCACCATCACGAGCGCCTCGATCAGCTGGTCGAGATCGGCAAGGGCCTCGGCGAGTCCGACGTGACCGAGTTCAGCCATCACCTGTTCCAGCAACGGTCGTGGGGCGCCATGGCCGAGTCCGAGACCTACGCCCACCTCGAGCACCTGCGTCTCGAGGGCCGGGCCACGGTTCGCTCACTCGAAGGCAGCCTCGTCTAC
>JBBQLA010000587.1:0-2052 GCA_038327485.1 Acidimicrobiales bacterium | reverse complement strand
CGACTGACCTCCGCGCCCAGCGATGCCATCACCGCGCCGAGCTCGCGGCGGGGATCGACGGCAGGAAATCGCAGAGCCGCCCCGTCGACGAAGCTCCCACGGACCTCTGGCGGTGGGCCGTCGAAAGTGACCACGATGGTCGGCGGCGCGTGCTGCGCCAGCAAGGCCGGCACCGAGCCTCGGGCGATGACGACTCCGTGATCGAGGAAGGTGACGTGGGCATCGAGTGTGACGACCTCCGGCAGGTAGTGCGTCGAATAGCAGACCGCCACGCCCTCCTCGTCGGCCAGCCGTCCGACCACGTCGAGGATGGCGGCGCGAGTGGCCGGATCGACCCCGGCGGTGGGCTCGTCGAGGATCAGGAGCTTCGGCCGCGACACCAGCGCAATGGCGTTGTGAACTCGGCGACGTTGTCCGCCCGAGAGCTGACCCACGCGACGGTCCATGAGGTCGGACACCAAGAAGGCGTCGGCGACATCTGCGAGTCGACCCGCCAGGTTGGCGCCGCGCAGCCCGGCCAGCTCGGCGTAGAGCGACAGGTTCTCGCGAACGCTCAGTACGGGGATGAGCGCCTCCTCCTGAGGCGCGCAACCGATGGTGCGTCGCAGCTCGGCGGCGCGCGGACCGAGCAGGTCTCCGCCGTCGAGCGTGATGGTGCCGCTGGCGGGGCGAACCAGGCCCATCACCGTCGAGACCGTGGTGGTCTTGCCGGCACCGTTGGGCCCGATCAGCGCTTCGACCCGTCCCGGCAACACCTCGAACGAGACACCACGAAGGGCGTGGGTCGGGGGTGCCCCCGGATAGGTGGTGTGGACGTCGCTCAGTGCCAGGGACATGGTCAGCGCCCCGTGATGTCGACGTCGACGCCGAGTGCATCGATTTGCGGGCCGTACAGCTTGTAGAGATTCTGTCGGCGGTTCAGTTCGAGATGATCGTTGGCGACGGCGTCCTGCAGCGCAACGATCCAGTCGCCGTTGTCGGCCCGCATGGCCTTGGGGATGAACTCGGGTTGCTCCTTCGCGGCGACCAACACCAGTTCGGGGTTCTGGGCGATCACGAGGGCTCGCAACTTGGGGCGCTGGTGGAGGAAGTCGTAGACCCAGTCCGGGTGACGACCGAACTGTTCCTCGACGTAGCCCGGAGCGATGCTGATGAGGAGCAGCATGAAGTCCTCGTTGAACAGGCCGATCGACTTGGGCTCCCCGAAGAACTCCGACAATCCGTTGCCGCCCAGCTTGCTCTTGATCTGGGCCTGCACCGTGGCCTTGCGATTGACCACACGCTGCTGGCCGCACTTGGTCTGGGCCACGCTGGTGATCTGGTCCCACGCCAGCACGAGCGGTCGGAGCGACAGGGGAATTCTGAGGCGGTCGACGCTGGACTTCTGGTCGGTGATGAAGGCGGACCCCGTGGCGGCGTAGATCCCGTCGGCCAACATGAGCGAGCGCAGGCTGACCGGCGACAGCAGCAGGGCTGATTCGTGCGTCGATTCGAGCCGCTCCGCCGCCTGAATGATCCCCGCCGCGGGGATGGCCAGTTGCTTGGGAAGGTCGATGACCAGATGACGAACCAGCTCGAACCGTGACGGCTCCTTGTCGATGTCGTCGATGAGCTTGTCGATGACATCGTTCTGACCAGCGAGGCCGGCCTTGGCGGCCACGCAGAACTTCGCCACCGAGATCGGCTCGTCACTCGATTCCGCGCCGATCTGGACGCTGTCCGAGCCGGCGATGAACCCGATGATCGCCGCGGCCACGACCATCGCGATCGATGCCAGGAGCCACCGTCGGGGTGAACGCGACGGTGGCGTGGTGACGGTCGAGTGGACCCCTCGAGCCACCGTGTCATCGATCCGGTGGGGCCCACCGCCACTGAGTTCGGCCGCGACCGATTCCAATGCCCCGTGCATCTGGGCGGCGTCGGGGCGGTCGGACGGATCGTTGGACAGGGCCCGCTCGAGCAGCTCGACCGACGCCTCGGACGCCCCTCGACTGCGCAGCGAGTCGAACCTCCGCCCTTCGGGGTGCTGCATCGACGTGGAGACGTCGATGA
>JBBQLA010000586.1:0-2059 GCA_038327485.1 Acidimicrobiales bacterium | reverse complement strand
CACTCTGGCGACGCTGCTGACGTTCTGGGCCGAAAGCCTGGTGAAGAACGCGAACGAGAGTTCGACGGTCGAGAGCATCGCGGTGTTCTTTGCCCAGCTCGTCGGGTTCGGGATCATCTGGGTGATGCGGTATCTGGTGTTGGACAAGTGGCTGTTCAAGGTGACCCATCACGGTGAGGAACCGACCGACGCCGAGGTCGCTGAACTCCACCACGATTTCCCCATCTGATGCGCGAGTCGCTCCGCCTGGCGGCTGAGGCCGCGCGTGGGTTCATGCCGCCCGACGAAGGCCTGGCCTTGTACGAAGCCGGGATCGATGCGGCGCGCCGCAGCCCGGGACGGCCGTTCCTCGAGATCGGCAGCTACTGCGGGAAGTCCGGGGTGTACCTCGGCGCCGCAGCGATCGGATCCGACACCGTGCTGTTCGCGCTCGACCACCATCGAGGCTCCGAGGAGAATCAACCGGGCTGGGAGTGGCACGAACCCGATCTGGTCGACCCCGAAGTCGGTCGCATGGACACCTTGCCCCGGTTCCGTCGCACGATCTTCGATTCCGGCCTCGAATCAGCCGTCGTCGCACTCGTGGGTGACTCGCCGACGGTTGGTCGCTTCTGGACCACCCCGCTGGCGCTGCTGTTCATCGACGGTGGGCACGGCTCCGAACCGGCACACCGCGACTACGAGTTGTGGACGCCCCACGTGGCGATCGGCGGACTCCTGGCCATCCACGACGTCTTCCCCGATCCAGCCGACGGCGGGCGCCCGCCGTACGAGATCTACTGCCGGGCCATCGAGAGCGGCCAGTTCGCCGATGTCTCCGACACCGGTTCGCTGCGGGTTCTCGAGCGGGTGGCGATTCAGGCCGCCTGAGCCCGCTTCTTCTTGCGGGAGTCCCGAACGATCAGCAGGAAGAGGATCACCAGCGCCGCCATGATCCCACCGAGCACGGTGAATTGCGCCCAGCCGCCACGATCGGTCGCCGACTTGGGAGCGACACCGGAGTTGGGCAGCGGGATGATGCTCGGGATCGAGACCTTCGGGGCGGTCTGATCAGGAAACGTGTCGGGCACCTTCGGCAACGTGGTCGAGGAGGCGCGATCGGTGACCTGCTCAGCGCCGACGGTCGTCGCGGAGGTGGCAGCGGTCATCGCCACCGCCATTGTGAAGATGATGACCAACACGAGTCCGGCGACCGAACGGATCGGCGTCGGACGAGGAGTCATTCGGGGGAGCGCTCCGACATCGCGTCTTCGTGCTCGATCATCACCGACGGCAGGAAGTCGTGGTCGACGAACAGCGGCGATGCCGGGCTGGCGCCGGCCAACGCGTCGGCCGCCAGGATCACCGCGGCTGCGGTGTAGGAGGACTGCTCCTGGCCCGGGAAGTGCACCTCGTCGGGATAGACGATTCCCGTCCAGTACTTGCCGTCGTCCTCACGGAGCTCCTGGGCCCAGGTGAACAGCTGGCGGGCTCGCTCGGTCTCCCCGACGCCGAGGTGGGCGATCATCGCTTCGCACGTCTCGGCGACAGTGACCCACGGACGGTCCGACACGCATCGCACGCCCTTGCCCTCCATGACGAAGGCGTCCCAGCGCTCGGACAGGCGCTCGCGGCCGACATCGCCAGTGATCACGCCGGTGAGCACCGGGTAGTACCAGTCCATGGCCCAGCGGTGCTTGGGGGCGAAGGCGTCGGGCTCGTCGCGGATGACCCGAGAGAGACTCGCGGCGGACAGCTCCCAGTCGGGGCGTTCCTCGCCCAGCAGTTCCGCCACGGCGACCGCGCACCGCAGGCTGTGACAGATCGACGATGACCCGGTCAGGAGCGCAAAGCTCCAGGGGGTCCCATCGGCGTGGCGGGCCCAACGGATCTCGCCGCGGGGCGTCTGCAACTCGAGGACGAATTCGATGGCTCGGTCGATGACCGGCCACATGGTTTCGACGAAACCGCGGTCCTCGAACAACAGCCAGTGGTGCCACACCGCGGCGGCGACGTACGCCACGCAGTTGGCGTCGAGCTTGTCCTGTTCGACGGTGTCGCCCAGGTAGTACTGGTGCCA
>JBBQLA010000585.1:0-2061 GCA_038327485.1 Acidimicrobiales bacterium | reverse complement strand
GATCGGTGCCCGCAACCGCTCGATCTTCGCAGCGGTAATCACCCAGGCCGTCGTGTTGTCGCTCATCGCCGGCGTGATCGCCGGCGTCGTCGCCGTGGTCTTCGAGGCGGCTCTCCCCGCCGACAGTATTCCGTTCGTCCTCACGCCGGGCCGGGTCATCACGTCGCTCGCCCTCCTGTTGCTCGCCTCGGTGATCGGAGCGTCGTTCTCCCTCCGCCGTGTGCTCCGTATCGATCCAGCCTCAGCCATCGGAACCTCGACATGACCACCCAGCCAGCGCTCCAACTCGACGATGTCACCAAGACGTATCGGGTCGGCGACGACGACATCGTTGCCCTCGCCAACATCGACCTGACCGTCGGTGCCGATGAGATCGTCGCCCTCATCGGCCCGTCGGGATCGGGCAAGACCACGCTGTGCTCGATCGCCGGCGGCATCCTCGCCCCGACGTCGGGCAACGTGATCGCCGCGGGGACGACCATCACTGGATACTCCGACCGCCAACTCACCGAGTTCCGCCAGAACAACGTCGGGTTCGTGTTCCAGTCGGTCAACCTCATCCCGTTTCTGACCGCCCGGGAGAACCTGCTGGTGGTCGACGAACTCGGCCGCCGTACCGGTCAGGCGGCCCGCGATCGCGCCGATACGCTGCTCGACGAGCTCGGCCTCGCGGATCGTCGGAACAACCTGCCGGGGCAACTGTCGGGCGGTCAGCGCCAGCGGGTCGCCATCGGGCGCGCACTGATGAACGAACCCAAGCTCGTGCTGTTCGACGAGCCGACCAGCGCGCTCGACTCCAAGCTGGGAGAGCAGGTCATGGAGCTCATTCAGTCCGAGATGAAGTCACGCGGGACCGCTGCGATCATCGTCACGCACGACGATCGCATCACCCGCTACGCCGATCGAACGGTCCACATCAGCGACGGTCACCTCGAGAAGTGACCATGTCCAGTCGAATCCAGCGCGCTGCGAACCAGGCCCTTCGATCTGCGGTCGCCTTCGGTGCCAGCCGGGTCGCGTCGAGCGAGCGGCTGATGAGTCTGGTCTACGACAACATGAACGAGGCCAACTTCGCTGGCATCTCCCATCACGAGGAGATGTTGAGCGACCAGGTTCGAGTGAACGCCTACCACCGGGGGATCCAGCGGGCCGTTGCGCCCGGTGACGTGGTGCTCGACCTCGGCACCGGAACCGGCTTGTTGGCGTTCATGGCCAGCCGCGCCGGCGCCGCCAAGGTGTACGCCGTTGAACACTCCGACTTCATCGACGTCGCCCGCGAGATCGGCCGCCACAACGGCTTCACCAACATCGAGTTCGTGCAGGCCAACAGCCGTGAATTCACGCCTCCCGAACCGATCGATGTGGTCCTTCACGAACAGATGGGCGACGAGCTCTTCAACGAGAACATGCTCGAGAACGTGCTCGACCTTCGTGCTCGGGTGTTGGCACCGGCCGGCCGCATCCTGCCCGCCAAGTTCCGGCTCTTCATGGAGCCGGTTTCGTTTCGCCCCGACATGCGAGTCCGCCGCTTCCACAACATCGAACTTCCTGACGGCATCGATCTCAGTGCGATGGAGGCCTCGGTTGCCATGGCGCCGTACGACACCGACCGGTTCGGGCAGTTCTGGGCTCGTCCCGGTGCTGTCGCCGCCATGATCGGTACGCCGCGCCCGGTGCTCGAGTTCGATCTGGCCACACTGGATTCGGCTGCGGCACTGCCCCGACATCACGAGTTCGAGCGAGTGTCCGACATCGACGCCATCGTGGACGGGGTGTGCGTGTGGTTCGAGGCGCAGTTCGACGACACCACGACGTTGACAACATCACCCCTCGCCCCCAACACGAGCTGGGGAAACCGGATGTACCGCCTCGATCGCGAGATCCACCGGGGCGAGACGCTGGCGATCCGTGTGGACATGGCGCAGCTTGTGGATGCCTCGAGTTGGTCTGTCCGAGAGGCCTGACGCTGGCCGTTACCCGCGGCGACGGGGGCCCGTGCTGGGCTGCGCGTGGGACGGGTCGATCGGCCAGTCGTGGCGGGGATAGCGGCCGGCCAACTCT
>JBBQLA010000584.1:0-2062 GCA_038327485.1 Acidimicrobiales bacterium | reverse complement strand
ACATGGCGATCAGCATCAGCCGCCGATCGCGCAACGACAGGCCCGGGCGGTCCCACACGTTGGCGAAGAGGTGTTCAACGGTCATGCTGAAGAAGTCCCCGTCCCCGTCGGACATGTCCCACCCGTAGACCTCGGCCATCTTGGCCAGGCCGCGGGTGCGGGTTTCGCTCGTCTGCTGCTCGTCGCTCATGGTGCCCCTCCGAGGCGACACCCTAGGATTGATCCGATGCGTGCCCTCACCTCCAGGCGCCGCGGCCTGTCGGCCCTGCTCGTCGCCGCGCTCCTGATGATCGGGGTGGCCTGTAGTCCGCCGCCGCCGTGCAGGCCGGCCAAGAGGCACAAGTGCCCGGCCGTGCCGACGACGACATCGCCGCCCCGTCTGCCCCCGTGGCGCAAGACGGCGGTGTTCGCGGGGCTGGGCGCGTGGGCCGACGTATATGACTGGTCTCCCACTTACGATCCGACCCCAGCCTTCACTCTCGACAGCGTCGACCGTCTCGCCGACAGTGGCGTGCAGACGCTGTACATCCAGTCCGGCAAGGCACAGCGACCCGAGGAGATCCTCGACCCGGTCGTCTTCGACGCGATGGTCAAGCGGGCCCACAGTCGGGGAATGAGGATCGTCTCGTGGTACCTCCCTGCGTTCCTCGACCTCAAGACCGATGTACAACGGCTGGTGGCCCCACTCAAGTACGGCGTCGACGGCGTGGCCATGGATATCGAGTCGACCGACAACAAGGACGTCGCGGCACGCAACGCCGGCCTCAAGCTCGAAGCACTGTTCACTCGGCTGGTCATCCCCGACCTGGCGATGTCGGCGATCGTGTTGCCCCCGGTGGTGACCGATGTGCTGAACCTGAACTACTGGCCGGACTTCCCGTGGACCTCGTTGGCGCCACTGTTCGATGCGTGGATGCCAATGGGGTATTGGACCAACCGCACCGCCGCATCCGGCTATCGCGACGGGGAGAAGTACACAAGCGACAACATCGATCGGCTGCGGGCGCATCTGGGCGACCCGAATGCCCCGGTGCATCCGGTGGGCGGTATCGCCAACGCCGTGACCACCGACGAGATCAACGGCTTCGTGGCCTCCGCCCAGTCTCGCCAAGCGATCGGCGGCTCGTTGTACGACGACACCGCCGGGTCGACGCTCTATCCGCTGCTGCAACCACTTCGGCGCTGAGCCCGCCGTGTCGGACTGGACGTCGGTCATCGATGGCGGACCGCTCGTGCGGTCGCGCTGGATCTACAACTGCTACGTGCTGCCCGGCGCCGCCAACGGTGCCCCGCTGGTCGTCGATGTCGGTCTGCCCAGCCACGCGGCCGCGCTCGATCGGTGGTCGAGGAAGTCGCCGATGGTGCTGGCGACTCACCTGCACTCCGACCACGTCGGCGGGCTGCCGGCACTGGCGGCGGTCTGCGACCCGACGATTGTCTTGCCGGACCGGGGTCGTGCCTACGGCGATGGCGAGCATCCCCGGACGCCCGGCCCACGTGAGGTCGCCAAGATCTGGCCGGTGTTGCGCTCGCAGCGATTCCAACCGACCGCGCTGATCGAGCCGCTGCGAGCACCCAAGGTCGGCTACGGCCTGTTCCCGTACACCTGTCCCGCTCCGCATCCGGCCTTCGTGTCCGATGGTGACGTGCTGGTCGGCGCCGACGGATGGGAGGTCATCTCGGCGCCGGGCCACACCGACGATTCCACCTGCTTCTACAGCGCATCGACCCGAACGCTGATCGCGGGAGACGCCATTCTGAGCGTGGGCGGCCGAGCGTGGTTCAACCCCGAGTACGTCGACCGCGAGCTGTCCGCTGCGACCGAGGACCGCCTTCGCGGACTGCGAGTCGACGTGTTGTTGGTCGGCCACGGCCACCCGCTGGTGGGGCACGACCTGCTGGCGTCGGCTCACAGCTTCCGGGAGCAGCTCGGCTGGATCCCGACCTGTCGTCGGTGGCTCCGCCGGCGCTGACCCTCGACGAGTCGGATCGCCTGAGTCGTCAGGCGTTGCGGGCTCGGTGCCAAGCGACCTGCGCGGCGATGCCGTCCGCCAACGACGTG
>JBBQLA010000583.1:0-2077 GCA_038327485.1 Acidimicrobiales bacterium | reverse complement strand
CAGCCTTCGCCTCTCGGCAGTGGCAGCGGTCTGCCTGGGGTACGTCGCCGAGCACCTGCTCGACATGGGCACCACAACCGGCCCACGCTGGACGCTGACACTTGGAACACGTCGTTGCTCTGCACATACCCCCTAGGGTATCGACCGCGAGGAGTCTGGTCAACCATCTGGGGTGTGGCGGATGTCATCGAGCGAGCGCGTCGAGCGCTGCGCGCAGGCCGACAGCGGCAGTCTCGGCCAGCTCTGCGAAGTCGGCGCCGGCCATGAGCTCGAGGGGGTCCGCTATGGCGATGTGGGTTCCTCCGTCGGCGGTCGGCTCGAGCACCACGTTGCAGGGCAAGAGCAGACTCGACGACGGGTCGATCTCGAGCGCCTGGTGGGCGAAGTTGGGGTTGCAGGCGCCCAGGATCTTCAACGGGGCCCGGTCGATGCCGAGCTTCGCTTTGAACGTCGCGGCGATGTCAATCTCGGTGAGGATCCCGAAGCCTTGGGCGGCGAGGGCGTCGCGCACCGCCACCTCGGCCTCGGCCATGGACAGGTTGACGGTCGTTTCGATGGCATTCATGGGTTCACACTTTCGTTGGGTCGGTGGGCGAGGATCAGGCAGTCGATGGCCACGGTGGGCCCGGTGTCGGCGTCGACGGGCCGGTGGACGCGTTCGGCCCGATCGATGACGAGGTCAACAACTCCAGCCGCGGCAAGGTCGCTGCGGACGTCGTCGGGGGTGTAGAGGACGGTGGGGCTCTGTGGCCCTCCGGTGCCTTCGGTGAGGTTGAGGAGGTCGTGGCCGACGATCAGGAGTCTGCCCCCCGGGCCGACATCGCGTGCGGCCCGAGAGAACGCGGCCCGCCGTTGTGACTCTGGGACCTGGAGGTAGAACACCACGACGAGGTCGAACTGCTCGGTGGCCTCCCAGTCAGTGACGTCGGCCGGGACCCATTTGACGGCGACGTCGTTCTCCTCGGCGAGCGCGGCCCCCTTGGCGAGGCCGACCCCGGAGAAGTCGACGCCGGTGACGGACCAGCCTTGAGTGGCGAGCCACACCGCGTTTCGACCTTCGCCGCACGCGAGGTCGAGCGCCCGCCCCGGGACGAGACCGTCGACTTCCGGCGGTAGGAACCGGTTCGGATCGGTCTTCCACACGAACTCGGCCGTGCCGTACCGCTGGTCCCAGTGGGCCGCGTCGCTCATGTCAGGACCCCGTCATGTCAGGGGCGGTGAGGTCGGTACCGGAGAACTCGTGGAACGCGGCCCACGCCCTCGGTCCGTAGACCGAGGCAGTGCCCCCGTCCATGAGGAGTGCGACACCGAGCGTGTCGGCCACTTCGGCCGCGGTCGCTCCTCGTGCCACGGCGGCTTTGGCGTGGTAGGCGATACAGCCGTCGCACTGTTTGACCACCGCGATGGCCAGGGCCATGAGTTCCTTGACCTTGGCGGGGAGCGCACCCTCCGCCACGGCGGCTTCGTGCAGCGCACCGAATCCGCTCCACACGTCGGGACTGGCGGTGCGGAGTGATTTGGTCGGCTCGCGAAGGTCGGCGGCGACGTCTCGGTAGTGGCCCATGGGGTGTCCTCGTTTCCTCAGTTGAAGGAATCAGCCGGCGTTGGCGGTGTCGTGGTCGGTGTTGATGTGGAGAGGCAGGTAGAGAGGGCACGATCCGACGGTCGCTGTGGCCGCCATCACCGCGGCGAGCAGCGTGGCGATGATTCCGCCGACGGTCCCGAAGCCCAGCGCCCACGCCGCGATGAGCAGAAGCGGGGCGATCACGAACGCCCGGATCTTGCGGTCGATGAATCCCATGTTCTTTGTCATTGTGTTTCTCCTTGTGTTGACGATTCGACCCTACGGCTGCGACCTCATCCACAACAGAGGACTTGGTCATACCCTGGCGGGTATCTCGGGTTGGTCAGGTGAGCCGGCGGACCAGGAACCAGATCGAGAACGCGACGAGCATCGCGCCGAACGCAGTCCTCGACCGTTCGGCAGGGATGCGTTGTGCGAGCCTGGCGCCGAGCAACGAGGCAGGAATGAGTCCGGCAGCGAAACTGCCGGCGACGGTCCAGTCGATGTGACCGA
>JBBQLA010000582.1:0-2105 GCA_038327485.1 Acidimicrobiales bacterium | reverse complement strand
AACGAGTGGAGCCACGATACGCCGGTGATACCTTCGGCCCCGATGACCGAAGTGACGATCCGGGTGAACGAGGAAACGACGACTCGCGACATCGAGCCGCGTACCTTGCTGGTCACCTATCTACGCGACGAGCTCGATCTCACCGGCACCCACATCGGCTGCGACACAACGAGCTGCGGTGCGTGCACTGTTCACCTCGATGGCGACGCGGTGAAGTCGTGCACGGTGCTGGCGGTCCAGGCAGATGGTGGTGAGGTCACGACCATCGAGGGCCTCAGGCCGACCGACGGGATGGACTTCCACGTGGTTCAGCAGGGGTTCCACGAGTGCCACGGCTTGCAGTGCGGCTATTGCACGCCGGGGATGATCATGGCGTCGGTGTCGCTGCTGGAGGAGAACAACGATCCGTCCGAGCAGGAGATCCGCGAAGCACTCGAGGGCAATCTGTGCCGCTGCACCGGCTATCAGATGATCGTCGATTCGGTCCGGTGGGCGGCCGAACACTCGCCGACCTCATGATTCCTTCATTGTTCGACTATCAGCGCGCCGACAGCGCCGAGGCGGCATCAGCCGCGCTGATCGAACACGGCGACGACGCCAAGTTGCTGGCGGGCGGCCATTCACTGCTGCCCCTCATGAAGCTGCGGCTGGCTTCCCCAGCACTGCTCATCGACATCGGCCGCCTGACCGAGCTGTCCTACATCCGTGACGCCGACGACCACATCGCCGTCGGTGCGCTCACCCGCCATCGCGATCTCGAGCGTTCCCAGCTGTTGGCCACGCAGGTGCCGATCCTGGCTCACGCTGCGTCGACGGTGGGCGACCCACAGGTACGCAACCGAGGCACCATTGGCGGGTCGCTGGCGCACGGTGACGGTGCGTCGGATCTTCCCGCCGTGGTGCTGGCATTGGGCGGCACGCTCGTGGTGCGTGGGGCATCGGGGGAGCGCGAGATTGCGGCCACCGATTTCTTCGTCGGCTTTCTCGAGACCGCGCTCGCTCCCGACGAGTTGCTCTGCGAGATCAGGGTGCCCAAGGTCCCCGACGCCGGCTGGTCCTTCCAGAAGTTCAACCGGCGGGCCATGGACTGGGCGATCGTGGGAGCGGCGATCGTGAGCGGCGCTGGGCACCTCGGCATCGGGCTCGTGAACATGTCCACGATCCCGTTGCGGGCGTCGGCCACCGAGGCCGCGCTGGCTGCAGGGGCCTCGATCCCCGACGCCGCGATGCTGGCCGCCGTTGACACGGAGCCGAGTGAAGATCTGCATGGCAGCGTCGAGTACCGCGAGCATCTGGCACGGGTCCTGGTGCGACGGGGACTCGAGGCGGCCGCGTTGGCGCCGTGAGGCCAGGCCCCCTGACGCGAAGCGACCCCGCCGGGCACCAACCGGACGGGGACGTTTCAATTTGCATCTTCGTCGTGACCTGAAGCACCAGAGCTGACGAGCGTTTGCCCCATCAGGACGCACCAGCCAGACGGAAGTCGCGAGATTGTTTCGAGCAAATTCGTTCGAGCACTTCGCAACACCCCTGGCGAGCTCAGGTCGGCTCAGGCACCCAGCTGCGATGCGGGTGGACCTCGAACGTCGAGGCCAACAATCGCTGCAGGGGCACGTGGATGGTTGCCAGGGCGTCGGTCAAGAGCTCGACCGTGACCGGATGTATGGACACGATCACCCCACGCACGGGCGTACCATCCGCCATCTGGCACACCAGGTACTTGTCGACCTGCAACTGACCCTTCAACGCTCGCCCGGCGGCCAGGTTGGCGGCAACCTCGCGACCGCCGAACCCGGTGAGCAACGCTATCGCCAGCGCCGGCGCCCCGAGCAGAGCGCCCAGCACGATCACCAGCACCTCGGTGTTCACACCGAGCTGGGACAGGGCGAGCACCGCGCTCGCCGTCATGATGGCCAGGCGCAACAGGCGTTCCAGTCCCCGATGGCGCACCCCGGTGGCTCGAAGGGCCGACTGGCCGACCGCGGCTGCGACGGCCACTGCCAGCGCGTAGCCGCCGATCAGCAACAGGCTCGCGACGAGGAGGTTGGGCAGGTACACCGAGACGCGGTCGGGAATCCGGTTGAACGTCTTGGGGCTCGACGAGC
>JBBQLA010000581.1:0-2111 GCA_038327485.1 Acidimicrobiales bacterium | reverse complement strand
GACGGTGTGCTTGGCTTCACCAAGGGACAGGGCCAGTGACCTCGCCGGACACAGCGAAACGATTCGCTGCGCCCGGAGAACCCATCGTGCAGTGCCGACCCGACCCAGACAGCACGCTGGTGTTGGTGGGGTCAGCTACCGAGGATCCGGCCCGGCTGGCCCGCATCGTTTCGGCGCTCGTCAACAACACCAGCCTCGCTCTGCGCCAGGTTCGTGTCGGAGTGACGATGGTGTACCCAGTTGACCAGCGCCGGCGAGGCGGCGTCTCCGCTGACCCGATGGAGCTCACATTCCGGCTTCGCAGCACGAGCCTCGTGCTCGATCAGCTGCTTGTCGAACAAGTCGTCGAGGTCGTGTCGTCGGCCGTCCGGGTGCACTCGTACGAGCGCTCTCGCTGAGCGCCGCCTGTATTCATGTCGGAGAGCATCAATCCCCGATCGCCGTGCATCGTTGGCACGGCTCGACACACTTGGAACGATGGGCAGGCGACGCCTGAACCACTCGAGATGTGGGACCAGGTCAGCCGAGCGGCAGCAGTCGATGCGGCCGTCGGATCCACCGTGGCGGCACGAGATGCGCTGAAGGCCGTGGACGAGATTGGACTGGTCCATTGCCAGTCCTGGTACTACGACGACCCGCCGCTGCGGCTGGCCGAACGTCTCGGCGTGCCGAACGCCCGGCGGGAGGAATCGATCCTGGCCGGCACCTCCCCGCAACGGCTGTGCGACGCGGCAGCGGAGCGGATGTTGGCCGGGGAGACTTCGATCGCGCTGGTGGTGGGTGGCGAAGCACTGGGAGCCCGCACCCGGTTCGATCGTGCCGGAACCGCGACAGGATGGTCGTTTCCCCATCCCTACCCGCCGGCGATGCCAGTCGATCTCGACGAGTGGTACCTCCCCACCGAGATCGCCCACGGTGTCCTTCCAGCGTGGCTCACCTTCGCGCTGCTGGAACAGGCCCGATGGGCCGAACGCGGTGCCACTGCGGCTGATCGCGACCGAATGGGAGCGGTGATGGACCGGCTGAACGCGGTCGCCACCGCAAACCCCCATGCCTGGTTCCGTCAGCGACATGATGTCGACGACATCAGTACACCGACCCGAACCAACCGGATGGTGGCCACGCCGTACACAAAATTGATGACCGCGTTTCTCGACGTTGACATGGCTGCCGCGAACCTCATGGTCACTCATGAGGTCGCTGATCGGTGGGGTGTGCCACCCGAGCGCCGTGTCTACCTGAGGGGTTGGGGCTTCGCTCGCGACGCGGTCCACATCGCGGCGAGGACCGAGTTGGGCTCCTCCGCCGCCATGAGGTTCGCGACGACGGAAGCTCTGCGTCGTGCCGGCCTGGGCATCGACGAGATCGACGTGTTCGATCTCTACAGCTGCTTTCCCGCGGCCGTGCAGTTCGCCGCCGACGCGCTCGGGATCGGCCAACACGATCCCCGAGATCTGACCGTGACCGGCGGCCTCCCGTATCACGGCGGGCCCGGCAGTAACTACATGAGTCACTCCATCAGCCACTTGGTCGACCGACTGCGAAATGGTGATGTCAGCACTGGGATGGTGACCGGCGTCGGCATGCACATGACCAAACACGTCGCGGCGGTGTGGTCGACCACCCCGGGTGCCATCGCTGTGGGGACTGACCACGGCCCCCAACGCTGGACTCAGGACGACGGTCGAGTGGAGATCAACGAGGTGCCGAAGGTTCGGCTGGTCGTGGACCGAGCGACCGGGCCCGCGACGTTGGCCGCCGCCACGGTGGTCCGCGAGAGCGCCTCGTCCGATCCGTACGTGATCGCAATCTGCGATCTCAGCGACGACGCTCGCTGCTACGCCCGCTCGGACCGGCCAGAAGTGATCGAATCCGTTCTCAGCGATCTGTGGGCGAACGCCTCGGTGCGGGTGGAGTTCAACGGAACCACCAACGCGCTGACCCTGGAGGACGAACCAACCATCGCTCCATTATTCCGGGTTCTCTAATTACGAAGTTTGCCTCGTGTATCATATTGCGCGTATCATGATTCTCATGTTGACCTCGACTCCGTTGCTCGTGCTCTTGGCGCCACTCGGCTTTGTCGCCGTTGCGGTCGCCGCTACCGCCTC
>JBBQLA010000580.1:0-2112 GCA_038327485.1 Acidimicrobiales bacterium | reverse complement strand
CCGAAGTCCGCAACCCGACCTCGCGGCCGCCCGAAACCTCCACGATCTCTCGTGCCTGGCGTGGTTCTACCAGCGCCCACCCCGTCCAACGGAGAGCACTCCCCGAGCGGTGCCCATTCCCAGATTGCTCTGGCGAATCCGTGGAGACAAGTGCCACCTGAGCGCGGGATTCGTGCCGAGATTGCAAACGCAAGGTTGCAGTGCCTCGGGGTCGGGTAGCTGATTCGCCATGAACACGATCGAGGTGACCATACCCGCACCACTCAGCGACGTCTGGGCCCGCGTTCTCGACGCCGAGGGATACCCGGACTGGCTGGTGGGCGCCAAACACGCCAAGGCCAACGAGCTGTGGCCGCAGGTGGGGTCATCCTTCAGCCACCGCATCGGCGTCGGTCTGATCATCGTCGCCGGGTCGACCACCGTGGAGGAGCTGGACCACCGACGCCACCGGCTGGTGCTCAGAGCCGGGATGGGGCCGGTCGGTGAGGCCCGCGTGGTCATCGGGCTGAGCGTCGCCGGCTCCGGCACGCGGGTGACGATGTCGGAGACTCCGTCGAAGGGTGTCGCCGCGGCTGCATGGATTCTTACCCGACCGGCGGTCGCGGCCGCCTTGCGACATCGCAATCGGGTTTCTTTGCACCGTCTCTGCGACCTGTTCCGGCCGGCGTCGCCGAACGCACCGTCGGCAGCCGTGACTACCTTGGTGCGATGACGACCGCGCCCTCCCCCGTCCCCACGATCCGTCTCAACAACGGTGTCGAGATCCCCCAGCTGGGATTCGGTGTGTTCCAGATCGACCCCACGGACACCAAGGCGGCCACCCTGGACGCACTCGAGGTGGGCTACCGCCACATCGATACGGCGGAGATGTATGGCAACGAGGCCGAGGTCGGCCAAGCAATTCGTGAGTCGGGCATCGATCGCTCCGAGGTCTTCGTCACCAGCAAGCTCAACAATTCGTTCCACCGCCCCGATCATGTGGGCGAGGCGTTTCAGGACACCCTTGATGCGCTCGACATCGGCCACGTCGATCTCTTCCTCATCCACTGGCCGTTGCCCACCATTGACATCGACTACCTCGATACGTGGAAGGCCATGGAAGGCCTCCTTGATGGTGGGAAGGTCCGGGCCGTCGGCGTCTCCAACTTCCAGCTCCACCACTTGCAGCGTCTCCTGGACGAAGCCTCGGTGGTCCCTGCGGTCAATCAGATCGAACTCCACCCGTATCTGACGCAGGAGCCACTCCGCGAATTCGGGCGGGCGCACGGGATCGCCACCGAGGCGTGGTCGCCAATTGCTCGTGGCAAGGTGCTCGACGACCCCGCCGTGCTGGCCGTCGCCGCCGAACTCGACCGCACCGCCGCGCAGGTCGTACTGCGGTGGCAGCTCCAGCGCGGCGAGATCGTCTTCCCCAAGTCGGTGAATCGAGCTCGTGTCGAGGAGAACTTCGCGCTGTTCGACTTCGACCTGAGCGAGGAGCAGATGGCTGCGATCACGGCACTCAATCACGACGCACGAATCGGACCCGACCCCGACGTCTTCGACCGCATGTGAACCCAGCGATCTACCCTGGACGTCCATGGCCACCGATCCCGAACCGGCCGAACTCGCCCGGCTGATCGACTTCGCCGAGCGTCCCCGCGTCGGCGATTGGAGCTTGCGTTCCTCATTGGTTCGGTACGCGCAGCCACGGGCTGAACAGGTCAGCAGCGTGCTCGACCTCGTCCGACGAATCGACTTCGCCCTCTCGCCCAACACCAGGCTCATCGAACGCACTGGACCTGACCTGTGGGCGGCGCTGCAATCTGTCGACCCCCCGCAATCCGAACCCGAGGCGACCGTCGTGGGACTCCTCCGCGCCTGCGAGACACTCGACGGGCTCGCCGATCTGCTGGCTGCCTGGGCGTCGGATCCGTCCTGCGATCGTCCCGATGCCGAGGTCGATGCGACGGTCACCGTCATCGAAGGACAGCTCGACGATCTCGGCGTGGCCCGAGAGGAACGTCAGCGATCGCCGACGCGAGAAGGATGATCGACCTGTGACCGGTCGGCGACCTCAGGTGACGGGCTCAGCCAAGGAGAGGTACCCCTCCTCCTCCTGAGCGTTGTGCA
>JBBQLA010000579.1:0-2118 GCA_038327485.1 Acidimicrobiales bacterium | reverse complement strand
AGCCTAGGAGGGCGGTGCGTACGATGACGCTGTGCCGGACATTTTCGAACACCCCGAGGGGACCAGTCTGGGGGAGCTCGAGATCGATCGGGTCATGACGGCCCCCAACGTCATCACCACGATCCGGTTGTTGTTCGTGCCCTTGTTCATCTACCTGCTGTTCGGGCGCCACAGCCCTGGCTGGGCAGCGTTCCTGCTCGGGTGCCTGTCGTCGACCGACTGGATCGACGGGTACGTGGCCCGACGCTTCAACCAGTCGTCGACGTTCGGGAAGATGTACGACCCAACCGTCGATCGCTTCATGATGGTCACCGCGATCATCTCGATCATCGTCTACGGCATCCAGCACGACAGCAGCACCGCGCCGCTGTGGTACTCGCTCGTGATCGTCACCCGTGAGGTGTTGGTGGCGTCGTGGGTCGTCTACATCACCGCCCGGGGCGCCAAACGCATGAATGTCACCTGGTGGGGCAAGGTCGGCACGTTCGCCAACATGGCCGCGTTCCCGTGGTTCCTCTTCTCGGCTGAGCGGTCGTGGTCCCACGCGTGGCGAACCGGCTGGCGTGTCGCCGCCTACGGGGCGGCCATTCCGGGGGTGATCTTCTCGTTGCTGGCGGCGTGGCAGTACATCCCGCTCGGGCGCCGAGCGTTGGCCGAGGGCCGCGCCGAACGGATCGCCGCGGCCTCGAGTTCGGGCGCTCACTAGGTCGAACGGACCTGATCGCCGATCACCACGCCGTGATCGTCAAGCCGAACGTCGCTGCATGCCGATGAGGCATCGATGCATCGGCGACCCTCAAGACAACTCCGCTTCGCCGCGGTGGCGGCGTGCCTCCTGACCAGTGTGATGGCAGTCGCCGCCCCGGCGGGGGCCGACGCCGCAGCGCCGACCGACGCCACCGTGACCTTGGTCGTGCGGTCCGCTGGTGCGACCGCCCACCAGATCGTGTCGGCCGCCGACGCGGTCACCGAGGTGAGCGGTGCGTCGAGCGCCTCGCAGATTGCCACGACGAGGGTGGTGGTCCCAGCGGAGGATGCCGCAGCTGCCTCCCAGCGGATCGATCAACTTGCCGGAGTCTCGTCGGTCTCGGTCGATCAGTCGGTCAGCGTCGACATGGTCCCGAACGACCCGGCGTACCCGTCGCAGTGGGGCCTCGCCGCAGCCGGCGCACCGAACGCGTGGGATGCCTCGACCGGATCCACCTCGACGATCATCGCTGTGGTCGATACCGGGGTGACCGTGTCGCCGGACCTGGCTGGACGCGTGCTGCCGGGCCGTGACTTCGTCAACAACGACTTCGACGCCTCCGACGACCACGGTCACGGATCCGAGGTGGCCACGGTGGCTGCCGCACGCGGCAATGACGCATCGGGCATCGCCGGGCTGTGCTGGCAGTGCCGGATCCTGCCGGTCAAGGTGCTCGACTCCTCCGGCTCGGGCTACATGTCGAACGTCGCCTTCGGAATCGTGTGGGCCACCGACAACGGTGCCAAGGTGATCAACCTCAGCCTCGGCGGGCCGAACAACCTGCAAGCCCTGACCGACGCGGTCAACTACGCGGCCGCCCACGACGTGTTGGTGGTGGCCGCGGCGGGAAACGACGGCAGCGCCAACCCGACCTATCCCGCAGCGACGCCCGCGGCGATGGCCGTCGCCGGGTCAACCTCCTCCGGCGGGTTGTACACGTGGTCGCAACGCGGATCCTCCTGGGTGGACGTGGCCGCGCCGGGCTGCAACAAGGCCACCGGTGGGGGCGTACTCAGCGACTTCTGCGGAACGTCCTCTGCCACGCCGTTCACCGCCGGCCTGGCCGGCCTGCTGCGTTCGGACCGGCCGGATCTCAGTGCCGTCGCCATTCGTTCGGCGCTCGAATCGACCACCCAGACCCTCAACGTCGCCGGTGCGTCGGCGCACGGTATTGTCAGTGCAGTCGCATCGATGGCGTCGATTCAATCGTCTGCGCCCTCATCGCCGTCGGTTCCCCCGGCGCCCCCCCAGAGCGCCCCACCCGACACGGCCGCACCGTCGGGCGGCGTTGACCCATCGGGCGGATACCTGTCCGGAGTGACGCGGGCGACCGTTCACGTTTCCGATGACCAAGGACTCGGCGCGGTGGG